>NZ_WJIE01000016.1 GCF_009649845.1 Polyangium spumosum | reverse complement strand
CGCTCCTCCACGACACGGCTCTCCCTCCAGGGCATGCCCAGGTCTCGCCAGACCTGTCGACCGTGGGGCAACTAACTGTCACCCAGGCTCCCGGTCTACCCTGTCACCCAGGTAGCCGGTCTGTACCCAAGGAAGCGGATGCGCTCGACGACGCCATGCCGGACATGGCCTGCGATCCCTCGCATCCGGATCACGCCGCAAACAGGGCCAACTGCGCGACGTTGCTCAGCACGCTGCAACGGAAAGACACGTTTTTCAACGTCGGCACGGGGGCGCTCGTCGCGGGCGGCGTGCTCGCGGTGGGCACGGTGGTCTACGCGTTGTGGCCGGCGAAGAAGCGCGCCGCGACGGGATTCGTCCTGGTGCCTTCGGTGACGCCCACGTTCGCGGGGATCGCGGCGAGTGGCCAGTTCTGAACGAGGAGATACGCTCATGCGCACACGTCACACGACCGTCGCTTCCCTGGGTATTGTGATTGCAGCGGGCTTCTGGCAGATGGCGGGTTGCTCGGCGGATGCAGAGAGTTGCAGCCGCACCAACGTCTGCTCGGAGGAGGACGCGCCGTTCGTCGTGGGGCCGCCGCCGGGGTGCACCGATTCCCCCAGCAGCAATCCAGACGTGATTCGGAATGAATGCGGATTCTTCGTTTCGGCGAACGGAGACGACGCGAACGCCGGCACCGCGGAGAAACCTTTCAAGACGCTCGGCAAGGCGGTGGATGCCGCGAAGGTCGCGAAGGCTCGCATCTATGCTTGCGCCGACGGCGTCTATGCGGAGCGCGTGGACCTGCCGGGAGGCGTGTCCGTGTTCGGTGGGTTTTCCTGCGTGGATGGCGCGTGGAAGTACGATGCGGCGACCGGGGCCGCGATCCACCCGGCGACGCCGGGGCCGGGTGAGGTGCAGGCGTCCCTGCGGGTGATGGGGAAGGGGGCGAGTCAGATCGAGGACGTCGTCGTGCGCGCCTCCGACGCGGGTTTTCCTGGGGGCTCTTCGATTGCAGTCATCGTTCACGCCACGACCGTGGATTTCGCGCGAACCAAGATCGTCGCGGGGAGCGGGGCCGCAGGCGCGCAGGGCGCGACGCCGACGGACGACATCGGCCCCGAGGATCCGAGCGATCCTGCAATTATCGGTAACAACGGCCAGAGCGCCTGCATGGGCGGCTCGATGGGAAACCCCGGCGGTCAGCCGAAGGTCAACATGCTTTGCACCACGGCGATCGGCGGCAGGGGCGGGACGGGCTTTGATGTCGTGGACGGAGGCCAAGGGGATGACGGCCTTCCCGTGGTCGCTGGGTTCGGGATGGGCGGGGTTGGCGAGGGGGCGGTGCAGTGCCAGAAGGGGTACGAAGGGTCCAATGGCAGTGAAGGCGACGAGGGCGCCGGCGCGACCGCTGACGGCATCCTCGACGCCACCAAGGGATACGTCGGCGCCTCTGGCATGCCAGGGACCGCTGGGACGCCAGGCCAAGGTGGCGGCGGCGGTGGTGGGGCGAAGGGGAGCATCAACTGCAATGGGGCCAGCGGCGGCAGCGGCGGCGCAGGGGGGTGCGCAGGAAGTGGCGGTCTCGGCGGGTTATCTGGTGGCTCCAGCGTCGGTGTCGTCGCGATCAACGCCACACTGCGCTTCGATGCCGTGGATATCACAGCAGGCAATGGCGGCCAGGGTGGGGATGGCGGGTTTGGGCAGACGGGTGGGATTGGAGGAAACGGGGGGACCGGCGGCTATGGGGCACCGAACCCCGGTGCCACCAGTCCGGCCTGCAATGGCGGCAGGGGCGGCAATGGCGGTAACGGCGGCACCGGCGGCGGCGGCCGCGGCGGTCACTCGATCGGCATCGCGTCGAAGGGCGGGAACGTGTCCGAGATGGGAGCGACGATCACGACCGGTGGCGCAGGTCTGGGAGGAGCGGGCGGGGGAGCTATGGCAGGCGTTGGGGCGCCGACGCACGCGTTCCCCTGAATCAGGCCCGCTGGATATGGGACGAGGGGTCCGTCTGCCGGATCAGGGGAAGGTGTGCGTCGGGGTGTTGAGGCCGGCCGCGGCGGTGCCGCCGTTGCCGCCGTTGCCAGGACTGCCCGTCATGATGGTGACGCCCTCCTGCGAGACGTTGCCGCCCTTCGACGCGATGCCGATCGAGTGACCGCCGCGGCCGCCGCCGCCCGTGCCACCGTTGCCGCCGTTGCCACCCTTGCCGCCATTGCAACCTGGGGGCGTCGGAGGGCTGCTCGCGCCGTTGCCGCCGTTGCCCGGGTTGCCGCCGAGCCCGCCGGCCTGCCCAAAACCGCCGTCCCCGCCCTTGCCACCGGTACCTGTGATGATGTCGACCATATTGAACGACATCGTGGCTCCGATACCCACGATCCCAATGCTCGCTCCCCCCGGCATTCCTCCGAGCCCGCCATTGCCGCCGCAGCCACCAGCCCCACCGCTGCCGCCGCTCGCGCCGAAGCAGGATGTCTTGCCTTTCGAGCCACCGCCGCCGCCGCCACCCTGCCCGACCGTGCCCTTCATCCCAGGCGTTCCACTCTCGCCGGCGTATCCCTTGGTCGCGTCGAGCGAGCCGTCGCCCTGCGCCCCTGCACCATCACCGAGGCTCGTGCCGTTGGCGCCCGGCTGGCCGAGCTCGCAATCCTCCGCGCCGGTGTCTCCGAGGCCGCCGATCCCCCTATTGCTCGGATTGGGAGTGGGCGCGGGAACGCCATCCCCGCCTGCGTCGCCCGTGGTCTCCTGCCCATTGCCACCCTTGCCGCCGGAGGACTCGCCGCAAATGGGGTTGACTTTCGGCATGGCGCCTGGGTTTCCGCCGGCACCACCCATGCAAGCGTTCTGCCCGGGGTTCCCGCGGATCAGGGGGTCGTCCGCGTTCGTGGGGCCAATGTCGTCGGTCGGCGTGGCGCCCTGCTCGCCCGCAGCGCCGTCTCTGGCGATGACCTCGGTCCGCGCGAAATCCACCGTCGCGCCGTTCACGATCACGGCGATCGACGAACCTCCGGGCAACGTGGCATTCGCCGCCTCGATACGAAGATCCTCGAGCTGGGTGATACCACTCCCGACGACCCGCAGGGAGGCTTGCACCTCCTCCGGGGACGCAGGCGCCGCGGGGTTGATCTTCGCCTTCTTGCTCGCGTCGTATCTCCACTCGGCATTCGAGCAATCGAGTCCGCCGAAGATCGACATTCCTGCCGGCACGTCGACGCGCTCGGCATAGTCACCACACAGGTAGATGCGACTCGCCTTCCCTTTTGCTGCGGCGAGTGCTGCTCCCAGCGTCCTGAAGGGGGTAGCCTCGGTACCTGCGTTCGGGTTGCTGTCGTCGCCCTTCGCGGCGCCCACGAAGAACCCGCAAGCATCACGGAGCACGTCTGGGTCTTCGCTCGGCGACTTCTCGCACCCCGGTGGCACCGGAGGGACATCCGAACCTCGACACGCATAGTTGAGATCGCAGTTCTCTGCGTCGTTGGAGCACCCCGCGAGGTGCCCAAGGGCCGTTGTCGCCAGGATCCCGAGAGAAGCAAGGGTCTTGTGCAGGGTGCGCATGAAACGTCTCCTGTGCGTCAAGTCAGGCAAGAATGAGTTTAGGATCGGAAGCCGCGCGTCGAGCTTCGTTCGCGCAACTGACGATTAGAATCGACCAGACGCGAAGAGCCCCGAGAACGTCGGCGCCACGACGGGCGCGACCACCAGGCCCACCGTGGTAGCCTTCTTCCTGGGCAGGACTGCATACACGATGGTCCCCGCCGCGATCACGCCACCCGCGACGAGCAGCGGAATGCCCACGTTCGTGAACGTGTCCTTCGTCTCCAACCTGTCCTGGAGCTCCGTGCAGCTCGCGACCTTGGCGGGATCCGTGGGGCCGAAGCAATCACCGGGGACAAGCGTCTTGCGCAGGTCGGCAGCGTCGCTGCTCGCGCCACTCCCCGCCACCAAAAGCCCAATCCCCGTCCCAATCCCCACCAGCGCGAGCCCCCCACCCACGCCGATCAACACCTTGCTCTTCCCCCCCGGCGCCCCGCCGATCTTCGGCGCCAGCACCAGGTTCACCTCCTGCGCCTGCGCCTTCTCCACGTCGACCGTCTTCAACACGTCGTCGTGCCCTGGCAGCTTCGCTTCGATCACCCGCTTGCCCGGGTCCACGAAGACCGGCTTTGCCAGCGGCGCTTGCCCCACGAACCGGCCGTCGACGTAGAGCTTCGCTCCGCCGATGTTCGTGCCGATCGTCACCGTACCGATGTGCTGCTTCGCCTCGTCCAGGCGCTTCAGAAGCGCCTCGCGCACCTCGGGCTTCCCGCCCGCAGGGAACTCCTCCAGCGCGTACGTCAGGTGCTCCGCCGCGTCGCGGTGCTGGCCCAGCGTCATCTCCACGTCGCCCAGGTTGCCCGCGAGATCGAAGCTCTTTCGAAGATCCCACGCGGCCTGGTACGCCGCCTCCGCCTCGGCCCACTTCTGCTCGTCGAAGAGCTTGTTGCCCGTCGCGAACAGCTCGGCCGCGCGCGCTGTGTCGTCCGCAAATGCAGGGGAAGCGCTCGCGAGGAGGAGCGCGGCGCTCATCGTCGAAAGCAGTGCCTTGGTTCGCATGCTCATCCCTCCCGAAGCTCTCTAGAAAAGCCGCGGACGCGACGAGGTCGTCGGCGTCGGCGCGGCAGTGGGGGTCGGCGTCGTCGTCTTGGTCGTTGGTGGTTTGCGCGCGGTCGTCACCGGCTTGATCCCCGGCTGCGCTTGCGTCGGGGGCGTCGCCGTCGTCGCCTCCTCGGGCGCAGGCTCTTCCGGCGTGGGCTCTTCCGGCGTCGGCTCGGAAGGTTGCGCGGTCGTCACCGGCGGCAGCGGGATCGCGCCCGGCGTCGTCGGCACCGTCACCGCGATCGGCGCGCTCGACGAGACGCCCGCGCCCTGGCCGTTGCTCGACACCTTGCCACGCAGGAGATACGCCGCACCGCCGCCGAGCAACGCGGCGACGAGCACCACGCCGATCCAGATCCCGATGCTGCGCCCGCCTTCGTCCTCGTCCTGCGAGGACTGCGTCGCCGCGGGGCGCGTGCCGGGCGCGGGCGTCGCGGGGCCGAGCGACGCGGAGGGCAACATCGAGCGATCGATGCCGCCGCTCGTGGTCCACGGGCTCGAGGTCGGGTCGGCGATCTCGGCTTGTGGCGGCGGCGGCGGACGGAGGCCGCCGGGGGGCAGCTCCATCTTCGTCGTCGGCATGTGGCGCGGGTCCGCGATCTCGACCTTCATGTCGGCCGAGATCCGCACCTTCGCCATGTCCATCGTCTTCAGCCGTTGCCGGCGCTTCGGCACCTCGATCGGCGCGACGTACGCGCGTGCTTCACGCTCGCCGTGCGAGGTGATCACGTTCTCGCCTTCGGCGCTCGGCGCAGCGGGCGTGCCCGTCTCTGCCGGTGCCCCGTTCGACGGGCCTGCTCCCTCGCGATTGTCCGCGCTCACGCGCTCCCTCCCGGGCCTTTCACGATCCACGTGCTCCGCTCGGCCATGATGCCTCGGATCGCCGAGCCAGCGCCACCTTCCGATCGTCCGTTCACGTCCTTCGCCTGCGGCTGCCGCACCCTTTGGGGGGTAGCGCAACCAACCCCTCGTCGCCAAGCAGGTTTTCCAGCGCAAGCCCCCGAAGCTCTTTTATGGCATGACGCTCGCCGTGCTCACGCCCCTGGCAAGCCGCCTTCCCGCCCCGGACGACGTCGATCCGACGCTCGTCTTCGACAGGTTCCTCGACTACGTCGCCGAAAAAGAGCTCGAGCTCTACCCGGCCCAGGAGGAGGCCCTGCTCGAGATCGTCGGGGGCAAGAACGTGATCCTCAACACCCCGACGGGGTCGGGCAAGTCGCTCGTGGCGACCGCGATGCACTTCCTCGCGATGTCGCAGGGCAAGAGGTCGTTCTACACGTGTCCGATCAAGGCGCTCGTGAGCGAGAAGTTCTTCGCGCTCTGCCGGGACTTCGGCCCGGACAACGTCGGCATGATGACGGGCGACGCGTCGGTGAACCGAGACGCGCCGATCATCTGCTGCACGGCCGAGATCCTCTCGAACATCGCGTTGCGCGAGGGGGAGCGCGCGGACGTCGATTATGTGATCATGGACGAGTTCCATTACTACGCGGATCGCGAGCGCGGCGTGGCGTGGCAGGTCCCGCTGCTCACGCTGCCGCAGGCGACGTTCCTGCTCATGAGCGCGACGCTCGGGGGCGCCGATCAGTTCGCCAAGGTCCTCACGAACCTGAACGGCAAGGAGACGGCGCTCGTGCGCTCGCGCGAGCGGCCCGTCCCGCTCGACTTCGAGTACCGCGAGACGCCGCTGCACGAGACCGTGCACGACCTCGTCCAGAAGGGGCGCGCGCCGATCTACATCGTCAACTTCACGCAACGCGCCGCGGCCGAGGAGGCGCAGAACCTCATGAGCCTCGACTACGCGTCGAAGGACGACAAACGCGCGATCGCGAAGGCGCTCGAGGGCGTCCGGCTCGACAGCCCCTACGGCAAGGAGTTCAGCCGCTTCGTGCGCCACGGGATCGGGCTGCACCACGCGGGGCTCTTGCCGAAGTACCGGCTGCTCGTGGAGAAGCTCGCGCAGAAGGGGCTGCTCAAGGTCATCTGCGGGACGGACACGCTCGGCGTGGGCGTGAACATCCCCATCCGCACGGTGCTCTTCACGAAGCTCTGCAAGTACGACGGCCAGAAGACGGCGATCCTCAGCGTGCGCGACTTCCAGCAGATCGCGGGGCGCGCGGGGCGCAAGGGCTTCGACGATCGAGGCACCGTGGTGGCGCAGGCGCCCGAGCACGCGATCGAGAACCTGCGGCTCGAGGCGAAGGCCGGGAACGACCCCGTGAAGAAGAAGCGCATCGTGCGCAAGAAGCCGCCCGAGAAGGGTTACGTGCACTGGGATCGATCGACGTTCGACAGGCTCATCGCCGGCGAGCCCGAGCCGCTCGTGTCGCGCTTCTCGGTCTCGCACGGGATGATGCTCAACGTGCTCGGGCGCGAGGGCGACGGCTGCCGCGCGATGAAGACCTTGCTGAGCGAGGTGCACGAGACGCCCGCGCAGCGGAGGATCCACAAGAAGACCGCGCTCTCGATGTTCCGCTCGCTCGTGCGCGGCGGCGTGATCGAGCTCGTGCCGCTCGCCGAGCGCGACGAGACCGGGCGGAAGGTGCGCGTCAACGCGGACCTGCAGGAGGACTTCACGATCAACCACGCGCTCGGGCTCTGGCTCGTCGAGACGGTGGAGCTGCTCGATCGCGACAGCGACATCTACGCGCTCGACGTGCTCACGCTGGTCGAGAGCATCCTCGAGAACCCCGATCTCCTCCTGATGAAGCAGCTCGACAAGCTGAAGCGCGAGAAGATGATCGAGCTCAAGGCAGCCGGGATGGAGTTCGAGGATCGGGTCGCGGAGCTCGACAAGATGGAGTACCCGAAGCCAAACGCGGACTTCATCTACGAGAGCTTCAACGAGTTCGCGAAGAAGCACCCGTGGGTCGGGCGCGAGAACATCCGGCCGAAGTCGATCGCGCGCGAGATGTTCGAGGGGCTCTGGTCGTTCTCGGATTACGTGAAGGAGTACGAGCTGCAGCGCAGCGAAGGGCTGCTCCTGCGGTACCTCTCGGACGTGTACAAGGCGCTCCTGCAGACGGTGCCCGATCGCGAGAAGACCGACGAGCTCGACGACGTGGAGATCTTCCTCGGCGCGATCGTGCGGCAGGTGGACAGCTCGCTCATCGAGGAGTGGGAGCGGATGAAGAACCCCGACCGCGTGATGGCGGTGGTCGAGGGCAAACCCGAGCCGAAGGAGGAGCTGTTCGACGTCACCACCGACACGCGCGCGTTCATCGCCCTCATCCGGAACGAGCTCTTCGCGCTGGTGCGCGCGATCGCGCGGCGGGACTACGTCGAGGCGACGGAGATCGTCGAGCCCGGCGGCGAGGACTGGACGCCGCGGCGCTTCGAGGAGGCGCTCGCGCCGTTCTGGGAGGAGCACGGCGAGGTCCGCACCGATCCGAAGGCGCGCAGCCCCGAGAACACGCAGATCCGGCAGTGGCCGTTCATCTGGGAGTTCTCGCAGGTCCTCGTCGACGAGGAGGGCGAGAGCAGCGGGTGGGCGCTCGAGGGCGTGATCGATCTCGACAAGTCGCGCGAGGCGAACCGGCCGGTGATCTCCTTGCGGCGCATCTCGTCGTAAGATGGCGGCGTGAAGACGTCGCTGAGCTCCGAGAACCTCCCCCACGTCACCCTCACGCGGCTCGCCCAGGCGAACCGCGACTTCGTCCTGGCCTACCCCGGCGAGCCCTCGCGCAGGCAGCCGGTGCACACGGTCTACGGCGGTGCGCACCTCTTCAAGGCGCGCACGTGCCAGCGCTCCGGCGAGGTCGCGCTCGACGTGATGCGCGCGTACGCGCCCGATCCCGTGACGTTCGCCCGCGCGCTTGGCCTCTCGTTCGCGAGCGCGCTGCCCGATGATCCGGCCGCGATCAAGGACGCGCCCGTGGGGTCGCCGGGGTACCTCGCGCGGCTCGTGCACGAGCGCGTGCTCGAGAAGCTCGCGCGTGAGCCCGTGGAGGACTTCCGGATCGACTTCGAGGACGGCTACGGAAATCGCACCGACGCCGAGGAGGACGGCCACGCGGTGGCGGCGGCCGAGCAGGTCGCGGAGGCCGTGGCGAACGGGACGGCGCCGCCGTTCCTCGGCATCCGCATCAAGCCTCTGAACGAGGAGCTGCGCGCGCGCAGCGTGCGCACGCTCGACCTGTTCGTGACGACGCTCGTGACCCGGATGGGCGGGCGGTTGCCTGAGGGCTTTGTCGTGACGCTGCCGAAGATCACGGCGCCCGAGCAGGTCGAGGCGCTCGTCGCGCTCTTCGAAGCGCTCGAAGCCGCGCTCGGGCTGCCGCCGAAGTCGCTCCTGTTCGAGGTGATGGTCGAGACGACGCAGTCGATCTTCCTGCCGGACGGTCGCGCCGCGTTGCCGCACCTCATGGCGCTGGCGAAGGGTCGATGCACGGGCGCGCACTTCGGGACGTACGACTACACCGCGGGATGTGCGATCACGGCGGCGCACCAGTACATGGCGCATCCGGCGTGTGACTTCGCCAAGCACGTGATGAAAGTGACGCTCGCGGGGACGGGCGTGATGCTCTCCGACGGCGCGACGAACGTGATGCCGATCGGGCCCCATCGCGCGCCCGAGGGAGGCACGCTCGGGGCGGCGGAGCTCGCGGAGAACCGGGCCGTGGTGCATCGGGCGTGGCGGCTCGCGCACGACCACATCCGGCACTCGCTCGTGACGGGGTTTTACCAGGGATGGGATCTGCACCCGGCGCAGCTCCCGGCGCGGTACGGCGCGGTGTACGCGTTTTTCCTGGAGGGGCTCGAAGCCGCGGGCGCGCGCCTCAAGGCGTTCCTCGACAAGGCCGCGCAGGCGACGTTGCTCGGCGACGTGTTCGACGACGCCGCGACGGGGCAGGGGCTTCTCAACTATTTCTTGCGCGCGATCGCCTGCGGCGCGTTGACCGAGGCCGAGGCCGAGCAGATGACGGGGCTCGGCGCGGCGGACTTCGCGACGCGCTCGTTCGTGAAGATCCTCGCGGCGCGGAAGAGCTGATCAGCTCCCGCGGTACGTCGAGAATCCGTACGGGTTCAAAAGGAGGGGCACGTGGTGGTGCTCCTCCGGCGCGCGCAGGTGGAAGGTGATCGCGACGCTCGGGTAAAAGCCCGTCGTGCCGTGCGCCGCGAAGTACGCGCCCGTGTCGAACGTGATGCGGTAGGTGCCAGGCTTCGGGCGTGGCTCGGGCGGCAGGAGGTCGCGCAGGCGGCCGTCCGCGTCCGTCTCGCCGCGCCCGAGCACGACGGCCTCGCCGCTGTCTTCCAGGCGCTCCAGCACGACGGGGACGCCCTCCGCGGGTCTGCCGCGGCTCGTGTCGAGGACATGGGTGGTGATGGGGCTCGTGCTCATGGCGAGAGGATCTTCTCCAGGCGCAGGCGCGTGATCTTTTCTTGTTCACCCACGGCGACGCGCAGCTCGGTCTCCGCGTCGTTGTCGAGCCGCGCGCGCAGGATCGCGAGCAGCTCCTCGCCCGTCTTGCCCGTGGCGCAGACGAGGTAGATCCGGCCGAACTTCGCCTCGTAGGCGCGGTTGCCCTCGGCGATCGCGGCGCGCACGTCGTCCGCCGATCGCGCGGCGCCGGCCTGCTCGTTCGTGGCCCAGGCGGCCGTGGACTTCGCGGCCGCGTTTGGCTCGCCGATGCGCGGATGATGCGAGAACGCTTCGTCCCAGTCGGCGACGTCGAGCGCGCTCCAGTGCCGCGACGCTGCCTCGAAGAGGTGGGCGCGGCTCTGGAAAGGGCGCTCTTGCAACATCCGCGAGACCCAGCGCGTGCTGCCGCAGCAGCGCGTGAGCGCGGCGCGCGCCTCCTCGCCTTCGAGCTCGTTCAAGACTCGGCACTCGTCCACGGTCGCTCCTTCACCCCATGAACGGCGCGCCGTAGAGCCGCAGCCGCGCGACGCCGCCGTCGGGGAAGATACGCAGCCGCACGTGGCTCACGGGGCCGCCTGCGTGGAGCGAGAACTGATGCCGCGTGTGCGCTTCGAGCTTCGTGCGCGGCAAGAGCTCCCTCCACGCGGCCGCCTCGAGCGCCTCGGGTGTCGCTTCCCCACGAAGGAAACAACCTTCGAGCGAGCAGCTCTCGGGGTAGTTGCCCTTGAAGTGCGTCGTGTCGATGTCGGTGCGCACGAGCGTGCCGGCGCGGCCGAGGCGCACGATCGCCCAGTCGTGGCCCGGTCCGCGGCGTCGGCGGCTCTCCCAGCCGTCGCCCATGTCGCGCGAGGGGCCGGGCAGGAGGAGGTTGCGCCGATCCGAGAAGAACTCGTCACTCGCGGCGATGACCACGCCGCCGTGTTCGACGGCCGCGAGATCGAGGACGTGATGCTCGGCGAGCAGCAACGGCCAGTCGGGCTCGACCTCGCCGTAGACACGCAGCCGCGCGACGCCGCCGTCCGGATAGATGCGCAGTTTTACGTGCGAGTAGGTTCCCTGATCGGCGATGGCGAACAGGTTCTGCGAGCCGGGTTTGACCGCGGAGGGCGCGAGGATCTCGGTCCACGCGACGTCCGCGCCGAGCAAGGCTTCGAGCGAGCGATAACCGGGCACGTGTGTCGCCTCGATGGAGACCTTCGCGGGGGCGTTGCCGAGGAAGTGGCTCGTGTCGACGTCGAAGCCCGCGATCCGGCCGGCGAGGCCGAGGCGCACGATACACGCGTCCTCGCTTCCCTCGCGCCGCCGCCGCGACTCCCAGCCGTCCATCCACTTGCCCTGCTCGGTGTACTTGCCCGGGATGAAGACCGCCTTGCCGGGCTTGAGCAGGTTCTCCTTCGGCGCGAAGAAATCGTCCGTCGCCCAGATCGCCGCGCCTCCGAGGCGCTCGGACGCGAGATCGACCATCGTCTCGAAATCAGCCATCGTCTCCCTCTCTCACGCACCACGTCCCAGGAGCGGGACGCCGAGGGGCTCGTCACGGACGACGCCGTCCTCGTACACCGTTTGACCTCGAAGGATCGTCCTCTTCACCTCGCCGCGCAGCGTTCGCCCGAGGTACGGCGTCACCGGGTGGCGATGCCGCAGGATCGAGGGCTCGACGACGAACGTCGCCTCGGGATCCCAGACCACGAGGTCCGCGTCGAGCCCGGGCGCGATCCGCCCCTTCTTGTGGGAGAGACCGGCGAGCCGCGCGGGCGCCTCGCACATCCAGCGCGCGAGATCCGAGAGCGTCGCGCCGCGCTTCTCGGCCTCGGTCCAGACGAGGGACAGGCCGAGCTGGAGCGAGGCGATGCCGCCCCACGCGCGCAGGAAGTCACCCTCCTCGGGGAGCTTCAGGCGCGGCGTGCACGGCGAGTGATCCGAGACGACGAGGTCGATCGCGCCGGAGACGAGCGCGCTCCAGAGTCGCTCGCGGTTGTCACGCTCGCGGATCGGCGGCGCGCACTTGTACTCGGTGTGGCCCTCGGGGACCTCCTCGGCCGCGAGCAGCAGGTAGTGCGGGCAGGTCTCGATCGAAAACGGCAGGCCCTCGGCGCGCGCGCGTCCCGCGTCCTCGAGCGCGCCCGCGGCCGAGAGGTGCACGACGTGCACGGGGCCGCCGTAGGTGCGGCAGAGATCGATCATGCGGCGCACGGCGCGCTCTTCCCACGCGGCCGGACGCGAGGCGAGGTACGTCGCGTAGCTGCGCGGATCGCCAGCAGGCGCGGGCGTGTCGTCCTCGAGCTCGGCGTGCACGAGCAGGGGCACCGAGAGGCGCGCGAGGATCGGCATCGCGCGGCGCAGATCGTCCTCGGCGGCCATGGGAAAATCGTCGATGCCGGAGTGCACGAGGAAGGCCTTGAAGCCGAGCGCGCCCGCCTCGACGAGGGGCTCGAGCTCGCGCTCGTTGCCCGGCACGACGCCGCCCCAGAAGCCGTGATCGACCCACGTTCGCCCCGCGGATGCGTGGCGCTTCTCGTCGAGCGCCGCGCGCGTCGTGGTCACGGGGATCGAGTTCAGCGGCATGTCGACGACCGTCGTGATGCCGCCGGCCGCGCACGCGCGCGTGGCCGTCTCGAAGCCCTCCCATTCGGTGCGCCCCGGCTCGTTGATGTGCGCGTGTGTGTCGACGAGGCCGGGCATGATCACCCGATCGCCCACGTCGATCGTGCGCGCGCCCGGCGGCACGGCCGATGCGTCGAGCACCGCCGCGATACGCTCGCCGCGGATGGCGATCGCGGCCTCGCGCACCCCGTCCGGCAACACGACGCGGCGGCTCTTCAGCACGAGGTCGAACGGAGCGGCCACGGGGCTCTCCATCAGGTGGGCAGCTTCGCCGAGAGGAAGGACTGCAGCTTGACGATGTTCTTCTCGTCGCGGGAGAAGCTCGGCGCCTGGTAGCTCTGCGCCCAGCCGGAGACCTCGTTCAGGAACGCGCTGCGTGTCCCGTCGTCCTCGATGATCTCGTCGACCGTGCGACCACGCGCGGCGCCGCGGGTCAACTCGCGCACGTACTTCTCGAGGCGGCCGTAGTCCTTGCCGAGCAGCTCCTGGATGAGCGCCTTGTCGGCGGCGAGGCGCGTGAGCGCGGGCGCCTCGGCGCGCACGGTGGGGTTCTCGTCGAGCGCGAGCGAGGCCGCGACGCGCAGGACGAACGCGTCGTCGAGGAAGCCGAGGTCCTCGATGCCGTCGGGGATGAGGTCGAGCGACTTGAACAGGTAGTTCAGCCCCGCCGCGACGTACCGCCGCGCCGAGAGCGGCGCCGACGTCGAGGCGAGCAGCTTCGCGATGTCGTCGGCGTCGGCGGCGAGCGTGCGCAGCCACTCGGGGAAGACGTTCAAGCAACGGGTCTCGAGCTCGGTGGTCATGAAAGGTCCTTTCTTCTCTCGGTCAGGGAGCCTTGTGCGCGTCGTTCTTCTGCGGCGGGGGTTCGGGGGCAGAGCTCGGCTCTGCCGAGCGGAGCCCCCGAGCCAGGGACGGACGCCAGCCGAGCACGCGCAGCGCGTTCAGCGAAAACAGCTTCAGGATCTCGTCGTCCTTTCGGCCCCGCTTCTTCAGCTCGCGGGCGAGCGCGGGCAGACGCGACGCGTCCTCCATGCCCTCGGCCGGCCGGATGTCGCCGTCGAAGTCGCTGCCGATCGCGACGTGATCGACGCCGGCGATCGTGATCATGTGCTCGGCCTGGGCCACGAGATCGGCGAGCGTCGCCGCGCCGCCCGCCTTCACGAAGGGCGCGTGGAAGTTCAGGCCCGCGACGCCGCCCGTGCGGCCGATCGTGCGCAGCTCCTCGTCCGTGAGGTTGCGCGGCACGTCGCAGAGCGCGCGCGCGTTCGAGTGTGTCGCGACGATGGGCGCGCCGTGCGCCTCGGCGATGGGGACGAGATCCCGGAAGCCCGCGTCGGAGAGGTGCGAGACGTCCACGAGCGCGCCCTTCTCGTAGATACGCGCGGCGAACTGCTTGCCGAGGTCGGTCAGGCCGTACTTCGCGCCGCCGCCCGTCGCCGCGGAGGCGAGCTTGTTGTTCCTCGCGTGCGCGAGGCTCACGAGGCGGACGCCACGATCGATGAAACGATCGATCGCGGTGATGTCCTCGGCGAACGCGCCCGCGCCCTCGATCGCGAGGAAGGTGCTGATACGATCGGGCTCGGCGAAGCGCGAGCCGAGGGGCAAGAAGATCGGGCTCGCCTCGACGATCGAGAGCGCCGCGCGGTAGATCGCCTCGGCGTCGTCGATCTTCGGCCCGCCCTTGATCTTGTCGGAGATGTAGATCGGCAGGACCACGCCGCCGTAGCCGCCCTTTTGCAGCGCCTCGATGCGCGCTTGCCCTTCGGTGAGCTTCGGCGAGCGGCCCTTGCCGTGGACCTGCCAGGGCACGTCGGCGTGCAGGTCGACGACCATGAAGCGCGGCTCGGCCGGGGCCTCGGCGACGGCGCTCGCCGGGTTCGCGAGGCTCACGACCAGCGAGGCGGCAGAGGCGAGGGCCTTGGCGAAGCGGGCCGTGAGCAGGAGCGCGGGCACGTCAACCTCCCACGACGAGCCCGATCACGAGGCCGAGGAGGAAGGCGCCGAAGGCGATCGCGGCGGCGATCGGCACGGGCACGCCGGCCGGCTTGGGCAGGGGCGGCGCGGGCACGATGGCGACCTGCGGGGCCGCGCGAGGGATCGGCGGGCCGTGCCGCTCGGGGCTCATCTGCGTGCCGCCCGCGGGTTGCGGCGTGTAGAGCACGGCGGCCGGCGCGGGCGCGCCAGGCGCCGTTTGACGCGGCGAGGCCGCGGGATCGGTGTCGGCGACGGCGAACGAGCCCGACACGGGCGCCATCGGAGGCGGGTGGGGCGTCGTGATCACGGGCATCACCGTCGTGGCCGCCGAGGCGAGCGTCGCTGCGCTCTCTTGTTGCGGCTGCCATCCGCCTTGCGCCGCGGCCGTCGGCGCCTCGACGCGCACGAGGGCGGCGAGGACCTGCGCCATCTCGTCGGCCGTCTGGAAGCGTTTGTTCGGGTCCTTCTCGAGGGCGCGATCGAAGAAGGGCGTGAAGCGCTGGAGCTCGGGGGCGTAGACGGTGATCGGCGTCGGGTGTCCGACGATGACCGCGGTGAGGCGGGTGAAGTCGTTGTCGGCCTCGAAGGGCAACGTCCCCGTGAGCATCTGGTAGAGGATGGTCGCGACGCCCCAGAGATCGCTGCGCGGGTCGACGTTCTTCGCGCTCTTGATCTGCTCGGGGCTCATGTACCCGGGCGTGCCGATGAGCGCGCCGGTGCGGGTCTTGTTCCCCATGCCGCCCGCGGCGTCCATGACCTTCGCGATGCCGAAATCGAGGATCTTCACGACCTCGTTGCCGCCCGGATCCCTGGCGACGAAGACGTTGTCGGGCTTGAGATCGCGGTGCACGACGCGCTGCGCGTGGGCGGCCGAGAGGGCGGCGAGGATCTGGCTCGTGATACGGAAGGCCTCGGGCACGGGGAGGATCACGCCGCCGTCGAGCTTGTCGCCGAGCGACTGGCCACGCAGGAGCTCCATCACGAGGTACGGCGAGCCGTCCTCGGCGACGGCCGACTCGAGGATCGGCACGACGTTCGGGTGCACGAGGTTCTTCGTGGCCGTCACTTCCTGGAGGAAGCGGTCGCGGACCTCGGGGATGCGGGTGAACTCCTCGTGGAGCATCTTCACCGCGCGCTTGCCTTCGCCTTGTACGCTCTCGGCCTCGTAGACGGCGCCCATGCCGCCTTCGCCGAGCAGGCGCACGAGCCGAAAGCGCCGGTTGAGGGTCGCGCCGACGAGCTTTTCGGCCGGGCTCGGGGTGGTCACGGGCGAACCTTACCAGAACTGTCCCCAGGACACGCCCCCCCGCTTCCCCTTCGCGTCGACCCGCGGGAGGATGGCGACCGTGCCCAACGGCCATGTCCACTACGAAGCCTGCGATCAGCTCCTCTGGAAGTTCACCGAGCAGGAGTACCCGGAGTTCCGCGTCGCCCGGTTTCACTACAGCCGGATCGTGCGGGTCCTTCATCTGACCGGCGTCCGAGGGTACGCGCCGACGCCGCGCTGGGAGGCGTTCCAGCCGCCGGAGCACTGGCTCGGCAAGGCGCCGCCGCGCGAGGCGGTCGAGGCCGTCGCGGTGAAGTACGTCGAGGCCTTGCAGGCGCTCCTCACGTCGAACCCGACCGACCCGCTGCACCCGAGCGCCCGCGGCGCGTCCATGGTCCTGTTCTGGTTCGAACTCGGCTGGGCCGTCCGGATCGGCGATCCCTTCCTGTACACGCGCGCCGGGGACGAGCCCCTGCGCGAGATCGAGAAGCCCGCGCCTGCGCTCCCGCCCGGCCTCGAGATGACCGACGAGATCCGCGCGCGGTGGACCGAGCTCGTGGGAAACCTCGCGACCGACGTCCGCGTCGACGGCCTGGCGAGCGGCATCGAGCCGAAGGACTGCGTGCACGACCTCCGCGGCGTGACCGAGCTGCTCTGCTCGACCACGCCGCTGCACGCGTCCTCCGCCTGGCCGCGTATCGCCGCCGCGCCCGTCCACAGCCCCGAGAGCGCCGGGCTCGTCATGGAGGCCATGCGCGCGCACGGCCTCGCCCGCGAGAAGGATCAGCTCACGACGCGGTGGCGAAGACCCGAAGGCGAGTGAGGCCCTACGGCGCCTTCGCCGCCAGCGCCCCCCGCGCCGCCGGGCTCGCGTGGAGCGGCGCCGCGAGCGCCTCGCCCGACTTGCCTTTCCCGTAGAGGAAGTCGTACGCGGCCATGCTCGTCATCACCCGCTTCGTGTAGTTCCGCGTCTCCTCGTAGGGGATCTGCTCCACCCAGAGGTCGAAGTCCTCGTTCGGGCGCTCGTCCACCCAGTCCTTCGGCTTGCCCCCGCCCGCGTTGTAGCCGGGGATCGCGAGCAGCGGGTTGTCCTTGAACTTCGCGCGCAGGATCGAGAGGTAGCGGCAGCCGAGCGCGACGTTGATCTCGGGGCGCTTCAGCGACTCGGCGGTGGCCTTCAGCTTGAGCGGCTTCGCCATGCGCTGCGCCGTCGGCAAGATGAGCTGCATCAGCCCGACCGCCGCCGCGCTGGAGACGACGCGTGGATCGAACGCGCTCTCCTCGCGCATGATCGCGTGGGCGAGCGACTCGGGGATGCCGCTGCGTTGCGCCTCGGCCGCGACGATCGACGCGTAGGGGCGCGGGAAGGCGATCTCCCAGGCCGAGCGCCAGTTGCCGGCGGGGTAGTGATCGGTCCAGTCCGTGAGCTCGGCGCGTCCCTTGGGGATCGTGTTCGTCGCGGTGCGCAGGATCTGGTGCGCCTCCTTCGGCGAGCCGGCCCGTGAGAAGAGGAGCGCCGCGGCCCAGAGCACCTCGGGCGGCGCGGTGCGGGCGCCGACGCCCAGGCGATCGAGCTCGATACGCGCGAGCCTCGACTCGCCTTGCCGCGCGAGCGCGAGCGCGCGGACGAACGCTGGCTGGGCGAACGCCGCGCTCGCCGGCGGCGGCAGCGGGGCCGTCGCGCCCTCGCGCGCGAGCGCCTCGTCGAGCGCACGGTCGGCGGCGACGCGGTCCTTGTCCGCGAGGCGCGCGTAGGCGAGGGACATGTAAAACGTGAGCGGGTAGTCGCGGATGACCGAGGCGAAGAGCTCCTTGGCCTGATCGATCGCGCCGGTTTCTAGCCGCGCACGCGCGAGGTAGTAGGGCAGGCGGCCGGCCGCGTAGTAGACGCGCTCGCGCGGGGCGCGGGCGAGGGCGCGCTCGAGGGGCGCGACGGCGCCGGCCCAGTCGCGCTTCGTCATGCGACCGAGGGCGAGCTCGAAGAGGCCGTCGGTCGTCATGTCGCCCTCGGGGTAGTCGTCGGGCATCTTCGTGAGCATCTGCGTGAAGCGCGCCTCGTCGCCGAGCTCGCGCGCCGCGAGGGCCCCCTTCAAGCGCGCGTCGTCGGCGAGCCTGTGCGGCGCGAACTCCTGCTCGAGCAGGCCGTACCGCTGCGCGGCCTCGGCGTTTCGGGCCGCGCGCGCGGAGGCCTTGCCGCCGTGCCAGAGGGCCTCGACCCGGCGAGGCGTGCCGGCGCAGCGCTCGATCGCGCTGCCGTAGGCGTCGGCCGCCTCGGGCCTCTTGCGCAGCCGGAAGAGGGCCTCGGCGCGGACCATCCAGGCGCCGCAGCCGAGGTCGCCGGGCGTGGCGGCGCGGGGATCGGCGATGAGCCCGTCGGTCGTGCGCAGGGCCGCGCGGCTCTGGCTGGCGGCGAGCTGGCGCTTGGCCTGCGAGAGCAGGTCGTCCTGGCTCGGGGTCTCGAAGGCCTTGCGGCGCGGGAAGGGCAAGCTGCCGAGGGCGTCGTTCTCGATAGCCTTCGCCTCCCCGCTCCCCGCGCCCGAGGGACCCTCGTAGATCACGCGCCGGGCGAGGCCGATGGCTTCTTCCGCGTGCTCCTCGGAGGGCTTTTGCAGGAGGGCGCGGGCCACCTTCAGCGAGACCTCGACCCAGCGCGGCGGGTGGCCCGACTTGCCGAGGTAGGCGCGGTAATGGGGCAACGCCGCGTCGAGGTCACCCTTGCCGAGCAGGGCGTCGGCGCGCAGGAGGACGACCTGGGAGGCGACGGGCAGATCGGCGGGGATCTTCTCGATGTGGCGCAGGGCCTCGGCGTGCTCGCCGGCGCGGACCGACAGATCGGCGGCCTCGTAGCGGGCGTATCCTTCGAGGGGCCCGCCCACCGCGGCGGCCTCCCCGAAGGCGCGCGCGGCGCCGAGCGGATCACCTGCGAGCGCGCGGAGGCGGCCGAGCTGGTAGCGGAAGGCGTGCTCCTCCTCGCGGGAGGGGCGTGGCTCCTTGGCGAGCGCGGTGTCGAGCTCCCGCGCGGCCTCGACGTAGGCTTCGCGCGCCACGGCGGCCTTGACGGCGGCGAGGCGTGGGTCGTCGAGGAGGGGCAGGGCGGCGTCCGGATCGAAGGCGACGGGCTCTTCGGGGGCGGCGGCGGTGGAGGTGGAGGCGGCGGCCGAGGGAGAGGCGGGCGCGGCGGTGGAGGCGGGCGCGGCGGCGGCGGCGGCGGCGGACGTGGGCGCCGAGCCGGCGCCGAGGCGCGGGGCGGTGGTGACGGCGGCGCAGCCGAGGGCGACCAGGGCCGTGAGGCCGAGCCCCCAGACGGCGCTGCGGCGGGAGAGGAACGAGCGGAGAGCCACGGCGCGAGTTTAGCCCGAAAAGCACGGATCGGCCGGAGAAAGCTGCAGAACGAGCGGGATCGTCGACGCCCGCGGGCGGACGGGGTATACGGGGCCCGCATGCGCGGAGCGGGACGATGATGGCGGTATTCCAGGACTGGATCGCGATTCTGCTTCGCTGGCTGCACCTCATGGCGGGCATCGCGTGGGTGGGCACGTCTTTTTATTTCAATTGGTTCGACCTCTCGGTGCGTCCGCCGAAGGGCGAGGTCCTGAAGGAGAACATCCGGGGCACGCTCGACGAGATCCACGGCGGCAGTTTTTATTATCACGAGCAATACTGGCCGAAGACGCACCCCGAGCGCCTGCTCGTGCACGCCTGGCCGGCGAAGACCACGCTGATCACGGGCGCGTTGCTCCTGGCGGGCATCTACTGGTATGGCGCGCGGACGTACCTCATCGACCCGAGCGTGGCGGACATCGGCCCGACGGCGGCGATCGGCATCAGCGTCGCGTCGATCCTCGCTTGCTGGTTCTTCTACAACGAGCTCTGCTTCTTCGTGGAGGACAACCGCAAGGTGATGGCCGTGATGGCTGTGTTCGTCGCGCTCGCGGCGTACGGTTATCAGCACGTCTTCAGCGGGCGCGCCGCGTACATTCACGTGGGGGCGATGCTCGGGACGTGCATGGGGCTCAACGTGTGGACGTCGATCGTGCCCCACCACATCGCCATGCGAAAGCAGCTCAATGCGGGCGAGGCGCTCGATCTGCGGCACGGCGATCAGGCGAAGCGGCGGTCGCAGCACAACAACTATTTCACGTTGCCGGTCACGTTCGCGATGATCAGCAACCATTTCGCGCTGGCCTACAACCACCACCGCGCGTGGTTGATCTTGTGGCTTCTCATGGCGGGAGGGGTGTCGATCCGCCATTACCTGAACGTCCTTTACAAGGAGGACCGGAAGGAGCGGCCCTTGCTCGTGGTGGTGGTGGCGGCCTTCGGGGGCGCGGTGGGCCTGAGCTTCGTGCGCCCGGCGCCGCCGCCGGTGGTGGGGCCGGTGGACACGGCGACGGCGATGGCCATCGTGCAAAAGCGCTGCGTGCCGTGCCATTCGCAGAAGCCGACGCACCCGACCTTCGTGGCGCCGCCGGGCGGGTTCATGCTGGATACGCCGGAGCAGGTGATGGCGAAGGCAGAGAAGGTGGTGCAACGGACGAACGTGAGCCGCGATATGCCACTCGGGAACGCGACGGCGATGACGGACGAGGAGAGGGCGCAGCTCAAGGTGTGGATCGAGGGGCAGGGGAAGTAGGGGCGGGGGCGACGCGGGGAGAGACGGGGGCACGTCTCGGAACGACGGGGTCGAGTGGCCGGAGATACGAGGTCGCGGGCTTTTGTCGTGTGGGCGACGCTCGGGGAGGCGGGGTCGAGTCTCCGGAGACACGAGGTCGCATGGTTTTGTGGTGTGGGCGACGCTTGGAGAGACGGGGTCGAGTCTCCGGAGACACGAGGTCGTTGCATTGGGTGGCGTGGGCGACGCTCGGAGAGGCGGGGTCGAGCCTCCGGAGGCTCGAGGACGAGCCTCGGAGAGACGGGGTCGAGTCTCCGAGACACGAGGTCGCGGGATTTTGTCGTGTGGGCGACTCTCGGAGAGGCGTGGTCGACGCGCGCAGGCGTGGGAGCGTTGGTCGGGCGGACGAGGTCGCGAGGATCAGCGGGCGGGGCAGAGGGCGAGGAGATGGTCGAAGAAGCGGGCGGCCCAGGGGGAGGCGGCGCGGAGCTTGGCGGGATCGATCTGGCCGATGAGGGCGAAGCCGTGGTGCTTCGTGTAGGAGCCCTTCGTCGTGTCGCGTGAGGCGTGGGCGAGGGCCTTGGCGAGCTCCGGCTTGGGGATGTTCTCGACGTCTTGTCGCGCCGGGAGCGCACCCGGCTGGAAGTCCTTGCCGTAGAAGCGCAAAAGCGCATCACGATCCGCGAAGAACCACGCCTCCATGGCCTGGACCATCAGGTGGAGCTGGTCGTCGGTGGTGCCTTGCGGTTTGCTCCAGTGGGTGTCGCCGGTGCGTGCTTGCAAGCAGGCCCAGGGGGCCGCGCCTTCGGGGACGGGGCCTTCGCTGTCGACGAGGAGGAGCGACAGCTTCTCGGGGTTGGTCTTGAGCGCGCGTTGCCACTCCTTGAACGCCTGGTCGCGTCCGCCGCTGACGATGACGCTCGGCTTGCGGCGCGTCCCCAGCGCCTTGGTGAAGAGGTTGGAAAAGCCGAGACGAAGGGCGGCCTGCACTTCGCGTGTCGAGCCCCCGCCTTCGACGAAGATCCACACCTCGGGAGCGGAGGGCGTCGTCTTGCCTCGGCTCACCACCGATTCCCTCCGAGGATGCCTTTGGACCAGAGTTGCCCAAGGGAATACTCCTCGAGCCACTCGGAGAGCTGCTCACGATCGAGCCGCTGCATCGTCGTCGAGCCGTCACGTCGCTCGCAGACGAGGACGTCTTCGGGGGTCTCGGTGAAGGCACCGACGAGCGCCTCCGAGTGCGTGGTGATGATGATCTGCATCCGCTCGGAGGCGTCCTTCAGGAGACGCGCGAGCGGGTTCATCAGGTCTGGGTGCAAGCCGAGCTCGGGCTCCTCGATGCAGACGAGGGCAGGAGGATTGGGATCGAGGAGAATCGCGAGGAGGGAGAGCCAGCGCATCGTGCCGTCCGAGACTCGCGTCGCGGGGATCGTCCATCCTTCTTCTTCGAGGAAAATCTGCGCGGTGTTGGCCTCGACCTGTACCGAAAAATCCGTGATCCCATCGAAGACCTTTTTGAGCCCCTCGATGAGCGCCTTTTTAGTCGGGATGTCACGACGGAACTTGTTGAGAATCAGCCCGAGATTTTCGGCGTTCTCCATCAAGTGATCCGTGGGGAGATCCGCAGGCTGTGGCCTACGAGCGGGGGAGCGACGCCCGAAGGTGAAGTCGCGATAGAGTCGAATGTCTTCGTAGTATTCGGCCAACATACCCAACCCCGGATAGTTGGGTCCCTTGACCTGCGACAACACTGACTGTTCGCGGTCGAAGTTTATGATGACGGACTCGTCGCGGTTTCCGTATAGGGTCGCTTCGCGTGAGTTCGCGAAGTTGAAATATGGCACGTCCGCAGTGCCGTCTTCTCCAATGTCGGCAATGCGCTCGTTCGTTAGATGGAGTCGGTGGTTGACGGCGATGAATGCGAATTGATGTCGAATCCATACATTCGTGACAGCCTCCACGGCGGCGTGTCCCGTGGAGTTTCCCTTCCAGAGCCACTCAGCCGTACCTCCACCCTCCCGGATCGGCACAGCCAGATCCTTCGGCGCCGCCTTCAACAGGCTGATCGCCTCGATGAAATTCGACTTCCCCGACCCATTCGGCCCGATGAGCACGTTCAGCGGCCGGAGCTCGACCGCCTCCGCATCCGGACCAAACGAGAGCAGCCGGTTCAGCTTCAGGCTTCGCAGGAACATCGCCCGCGAAGGTTCGAGCACCCCGCTTGCCCCGTCAAGTTGCGCCTCGGCTCGCTCGTCCCCGTGACGCCCACGCCCGCCCGCACTAGATCGCTCCCCCTGCATGCCCCCCTGGTCCCGCCCCGAGCCCTTCGGCGCGTGGGTTCGTCTCGATGATCGAACCCTCGTCGCCGTCGATCACGCGCTCGCCGCGCGGCTCGGCGTTCCCGCGGGAGAGCCTGCGGACGCGGCGCGACCTCCACGCCCGCTCGAAGTCCACCTCGCGGTGAACGCGCGTTGCCACGCGCCTTGCGCCGATTGTTACCTCGACGCGCGGCCCGACGGCGCGGAGCCTTCCCTCGGGGAGCTCCGTCAGCGGCTCGCGAGCGTGCGCGAGCTCGGCGCTTCGACCGTGGCCTTCGGCGGCGGAGAGCCGCTCCTGCGTGACGACCTCGGCGAACTCGCGCGTTACGCGCGTTCGCTCGGGCTCGTGCCCGTGATGACCACGAGTGGCTTCGGGCTCAAGGAAGAGCGCGCGGACGAGCTCCGGGCGTTCGCGCAGATCAACGTGAGCCACGACGGCGTGGGCGGCGCGTACGCAGCCGTGCGTGGGTTCGACGGCGCACGCGCGGCCGAGCGCGCGATCGAGATCTTGGCGCGCGCGGGGATCGCCGTCGGCGTGAACCTCGTGCTCACGCGGCGATCGGTCGAACAGCTCGAGGCGACGGCCGAACGTGTCGCGGATCTCGGCGCGGGCGAGCTGCAGCTCTTGCGGTACAAGCCGCAGGGGCGCGCCGCGGGGCTCGTGTACTTCGAGGCGAGGCTCTCGTCGGCGCAAAGAGAGGCGCTCTGGCCGGCGATCACCGCCGTCGTACACCGGCGGAGGCTGTCGGTCCGGATCGACTGCGCGCTCGTGCCGCTGCTCTCCGAATCGCTCGTAGCCGAACCAAACGCGGCGGAGCTGCTCGCTTCGCTCGGCGTCTTCGGTTGCGAGGCCGGCAGGCACCTCGGCGGGCTCGACGTCGCGGGGCGCGAAGCGCCGTGTAGCTTCTCGCCTTCGTCGACCGAGGAGATCGATCACTTCCGCGCCTATCACGCTTCTCCGCCCGAACCCTGCGCTTCCTGCGCGCTCTTCCCCGTCTGTCGTGGTGGTTGCCAGGTCGTCTCGCGCCACGCGTCGAACACGTTCAGCCCCGACCCCGAGTGCCCGCGTGTGCAGCGCCATCGCGCCGAGGCCTCTGCGTGATCGACCCCTGCGCGCCGCCCGAGAGCGAGGCCGTCTTCCTCTACGGCGCGCGGCGCCTCTTGATGGTCCTTCACGCCGCGGGGAGCATCGTGCTCGTCGGCGCCTCGACGCACCACGCCCTCACGATGCGCCACTGGCTGCGCGGCAAGCTCGTCCGCGTCTCGACCGAGAAGACCTGGGCGAAGGTCGTCGCCGTCGCGTACGTCTTCACCTTCGCCGTCGGCGCGCTGCTCTACCCGACGTACCGCTACCACGTGCGTGGCCTCTACCTCGACAGGTACGCGCCGCTCTACGCCGGATTGTTCGACGTCAAAGAGGTCTACGCCTCGCTCACGCTCGTCGTCGCGCTCGGGCTCGGCGCGCTCGCGTTCACGTTGCGTCCCGCGGAGGAGCGCTGGCTCGTGCGGATCTACGCGGTGATGAGCTTGCTCGTCTGCGCGGTCGTGTGGCTCAACGTCACGCTCGGTGTCCTCGTCGCGTCGGTGCGGGGGATCGGATGAACGAGGCGAAGGCGCCCTCGCCCTCGGCGCGGCTCTTCCTCGCGTTCCTCGCGGCGCGGCTCGCCTACGGGCTCGTGTTCCTCGTGAGCGCCGCGCGCAAATCCCCCGTGCCCTGGTACTTGCCGCTCGAACGAAGGTTCGTCCTCGCGTCGCGGCCCGAGGGGCTCGGCATGGACTGGTACGGACGAACGGCGCTCGGGCTCGTGTTCGCGCTCGCCGCAGGCGCGGCCGTGTACATGCTCGCGCAGCGGGCGCGCTGGCTCGCGCGGCCGAGCGCGGTGATGGCCGTCGCGCGGGCAGGGGGGCTCGTGCTGCTCGTGGACTTCGTTTATTTCGGCTGGGCGCTCATGACGCAGACGCCCGATCCCTGGCCGCTGCCGTCCTGGTACTGCCCGCGCTGAAGCGTGCTCAGGGCGAGGGCGAGGCGGGGGCCTCGGCCTGGAGCTTGCGCTCCTCGAGCTTGACGTCGAACTTGCACGGCTTGCGGAGGAACACGCGGTGCGTGAGCTGGTTCGAGAGCACGCACGTGGGCACGACGCCCTCGTCCGGGTTGCCCGAAGGAGACGCGAGCACGACGCGGCCGCCCGGCATGAGCGTGGTCGAGAAATGCGCGGCGCCGCCGGGGATCTTGCTGCACGGCTCGACGAGCTTCCGGATCGACGCGTGCGCAGCCTTCGCGTTCATCGTCTTCGCGTCGGGACAACTCTCGACCACGACCGTCGCGTCGACGACGCCGATCTCAGGGCCTTGTGGCTCTTCGGGCGGAGGCGTCGACGAAGCGCAGCCGAGGGGCGCGATCACGAAGACGAGGAGGAGGGCGAGTCCGAGCGGGAGGGCCGCACGTTTCATGGTGGCTACGTTTACCACGGCGGCCGGACGCGAGGACGCGGATGTCGGGGCCGTGACGGGCGTCCCGTGGTATGGGGCGAGGTGGGAGGAGCACCATGCGGATCCGGCGCCTCGAAATCCACGACTTGCGGAGCTTTCGGGGCAAACGCGTCCTGGACTTCACGGATCCGGTGACGGGCGAGGCGCGGGACCGCGTGGTGCTGGTGGGGAGCAACGGGTCGGGGAAGACGACGGTGTTCGACGTCGTCGAGGCGATGTTGCGGTTCGTCGTCGACGAAGCCCCGCCACGGATTCTCGACGAGGCGGGTCTCGTGACGTTGACCATGGAGCTCGGGCGTGACGACCCCGAGCCCATCGATGTCGCTTACGGGAAGCTGCCCGAGGGCGACGGATGGGAGCCTTTTGGTCCACGGGTCTTCGAGGAGGGCGAGTTTCGCCCGTGTGCGTATACGCGTGGCTCCAGCTTCGAGAAATTGGTTCTGGAGCTTGCGCTATTGGTGCAGGGAAAGGCCGATCTCTCCGGCGGTTTGATCTACTTCCCGCACGACCGCGAGCTTCGTCCCGTTCGTGGCGGCACCATCGAGCCGCCGCCTGACGACCGCCAGTGGATCTCTCGCTACTCCCCCGCGAACCAGTGGACCGGCTCCCTCGAACAGCTCTGGGTCTGGCAGAACTACTTGGACCTCGAACGGAGTAGCCGCGGCGAGCCGACGGGTGAGCTCGCCTCGTCCGTCGAGCTCCTCCAGGCCGTGCTCGGCCCCGGGCGTCAGGTCGTCGTGCGCGAGGGGCGCGTCCGCGTCTCGACGCCATGGAACGACGCCTCGGGCAAACCTGCCGCGGTGCTGCTCGATCAGCTCCCGTCGGGGGAACGTCAGTGCGTGATGCTCTTCGGCGAGATCACGCGGCGCAAACGGCCGCACGGCGTGCTCTTCATCGACGAGCCCGAGATCAGCCTGCACCCGACCCTGCAGCGGCAGACCCTCGCGCAGCTTCGGCGCTTCGCACGCAAGCTCGACATGCAGGTCTTCCTCGCCACGCACTCGCGGGAGATCGTGCGCAGCGTCCCCCCTGGCGAGGTGATGAGCCTCGACTATCCGGAGAGCCGCTTCGACGCACCCGTCGACGAGGAACCTTCGTGAGCGGTCCGAAGAGCCTCGATCAGCTCGAGGTCGTGCTGCGGAGCGGCGCGGGCATCGCGATCATCTGCGAGGGCGAGGACTACCGCGAGGACGAGTTCTTCTACAAGGAATGGTTCGGCTCGCTCGGTCGAAGCGTGACCTTTCATGCGCAAGACGGCTGGGAGCGCGTGCAGGTGGCCGTGACCGAGCTCCGGAAGCGCGGGACGCCGGTGCCCGTGTTCGGCATCCTCGACCGGGATTTCACGCCGGACGAGGTGATCGAGCGTCAGTCCGATCCCTCCTTCGACGGCTCCTGTTACCGCCTGCGCCGCTACGATCTGGAGAGCTACCTGCTCGAACCGGAGGGCTGGCTCGCCGTCCTGCAACGGGTCCTCTGGCGCCGCGAAGGTGTGTTGCCGACGGGATGGGACACCGCAGAGGCCGTGGCCGAGCGCATCCATGGCTTTTATCGCGAGGCACTTCCTGTCGCGGCGCACAACTGGACCACGAGGCGTTTGGCCGAGAGCCACGGCGCGAAACCAGGGTTCGCCGGTCGGAGCTACCTCTCCTCCATCCAGGCGGTCGCGACGGTGAACGTCGAGGAGACGCTCGTCACCTGGGGGAGGTCCTTTGGTGCGGAGGACGCGGCGCGCGAGGCATACCGAGAGCGCCTCGCGTTCCTGCAAGCCAGGGCCGATGATCTCGATGAATTGCAGAGGCAGGTGTCGGGCAAGCTCGTGTTCCAGGAGCTCCACCGCAGCATCCCCTGCGCCCGGAAGCGGCCTGATCGCATGGATCTGGTCGAGCGATATCTCGACCAGCGCCCAGAGCCGCCGTCCGAGGTCGCCGCCCTGATCCGTCTCATCCTCGACCGCGCGGAGCGCGAGCGTTCCCTCTAGCCGTGCTCCCTCTCGCCTGGCTCCTCTGCGTCACCTGGCTCCTCGCCGCCGTCCTCGTGTCGGTCCTCCGCGGCCTCCGCGGCGCGCGCGAGGGACGCGCTCACCTCGCGGCGCGGCGCATCAAGAGCCCGACCATCTACCTCTTTTCGGCCTACCTGCTCGTCGCCGCGCTCGTCACCCCGCACTCGCCAGGCGAGACCACGTCGCCGCTCCTCTGGCTCGCGTTCGCCATCCCCCTCGCGAACACGCTCGCCGCGTGGAGCTCGATCGGACAGGCCCAGCCGAAGGGCCTCACGCGGCTCGGGCTCGCGCTCCTCCACGGTGGCGCCTTGCTCTCGGCTGCCGCGTGTATCCTCGCGCTCGCCTCGCCGCGCTTCGTCCCGGTCTGGCTCGGCGGGCCCGGTCAGTAACCCTTGCGCGCCGCGACGAACGCGCCGCGCTCGATCTCGTGCTGCGAGGCCGTCACCAGCGCCGTCGCCGTGTGCTCACGGACCTTCAACACGCGCAGCTCCGCGTACGTCTCGTCCGGGAAGAGGTTCTCGTCGGCGGGCGGCGCGAGGGCCTCCGTCTGCGCGGGGCGATCGTCTTCGACGACCGGCCGCATGGTCGCGAACTTGCCGGCGGCGCGTAACGTGTGGCGCCAGCGATCGCCGCGGCGCAGGGCGAAGAAGCGCATCCCGGGCTTGACGCCCTCCTTCTCGCCCTTGTCCAGGAACACCACCTGGTGCTGCCCGTAAAACGCGTGCGGATAAAGCGCCGCCACGATCTTCGCCTCGATGTCCTCGGCGCTCGTCACGGGCGAGACGACGACGAAGCGCCGATCGACCGGGCCGACCTTCGCGCCGCGCTCGACCGTGTCGAGCGACTCGACCACGCGGCCGCGGACCATACGCGTCTGCGGGTTGATGCGATCGACCCGCAACGTGCCGCGGATCGAGATGAGCTGGCCCTTCTGCGCGGCGTCGCCGCTCGTCACGAGCGGGCGGAAGATCGTGAGGAGCTGGCCGACCGCGACCTCGTGTTTGTCGTCGAGCTGCACGTAGACGTCGTCGCCCGCGGCGAGCAGCATCTTGTCCGCGGGGCTGCCGTTGATCTCGCCCCAGACGTCTTCCTTCTTGTCGTCGAGCCAGCCCGTGTCGCGCAAGAACACCGTCTGCGGCGCGACCTTGCGCTCGCCGCTGAGGAGGCGGCGCATGCCGGGGAGGCCGCTGTCGCTCGAGTCGCGCAGGCGGACCTGATCGCCGGGGTAGATCCAGTGTGGGTTCTGGATTTGCGGGTTCTGCGCCCAGAGGCGCGGCCAGCCGTACGGGTTCTTGTAGTAGCGGCTCGAGATGTCCCAGAGCGTGTCGCCCGTGCGCACGCTGTGGAGCTCCGGCACGTGTTGACCTTCGAGGACGAAGCCGCCGTTCGCCGTGCCACGCACGGTCTCGCTCGCCTCGGGATCGGGCAGCAGATCGAAGCCGTCGGCGGAGCGCGACGTGTCGAGCGTGGAGCGCGAGCTCGAGGGCAGGTGTCCGTCGGGGTTGAAGCCGGGCTGCGGGTAACCCGGGACGACCACCTGCGTCGGCGGCGCCGGCGCCTGCGGGACCTGCACGACGGTGACCTGCGCGCCGCCTCCCTGCGAAGGCGCGGCATCGGTGTCCTGCGCGCGCGCGTGGCCCGAGGCCGCGAGGGCGAGGAGGACGAGGGAGCTCGAGGCGAGGGCGCGTGTGTGCGTCATGGTGCCGTTCTCGGGGGGCTCGGGAGGGGGCGCTTGGCCTTCGCGGGGCTCGGGGGCGCGAGAGAGGCAGGTTGCGTGATCACCTCGCCCCGGGCCGTCGAGCGGAGGAGCGGGCGAGGCGCGTCGTCGGCCTCGTTCGAGGCGCTCGTGTCGTCGTCTTCGGCGGGCGCCCCTGCGATGGGCGCGAGCGCCGCCGCGGTCCCGCCTTCGGCTGTCGGCGCGAGGTGCACGACGTCGAGCGAAGGTCGGTCGTCCTCGGCGCTCGTCGAGGCGTTCGCGCTCGCAGGCGCGTTTCCACGCGCGGCGAGCTTCGTGCTCGAGAGCTCGAGCGTCTCGACCCGGGCGGCCAGGATGTTGTTGTCTGCACGTACACGGCCCACCTCCTGGCGCAGGGACGCGATCTCCTTGCGGAGGGCTTCCTGGCCCCCACCGGCGCAGCCGGAGACGGAGAAGGCGAGGGCGAGGGCGCAGAGGGACCGCATGCCACGCCGATGGTAATGCCGTCCCCCCGCGCGGGCCAAGCGAGCAGCGGCCTAACCTCTGCCGTAGCGGACCGGAATTCTGGTAGGGTCGGGGCCATGCCGAAGCGCTCGAACAAACTCGTATCTTTGATGATTGCTGGTCTTGCTTCCCTGGCCGCGCTCGCGTTTGGCGTGGCGGGTTGCTCCGACGACGGGAACGGCGACGATACTTGTTACGACTACGGGTCGTTCGACAAGACGAGCCCCGCGGTGACGTTCACGGGCGACGTGCTCCCGATCTTCCGCAACTCCTGCGGCATCGGCGGCGCGGCTTGCCACGGCGCGGTCGTGGGTCAGGCCGGGCAGCCCTACCTCGGCCCGGCCAACAGCGCGACCGAGCCGACGCAGGCGGAGATCGACGCGATCTTCGCGCAGAACGTCGGCGTGAAGGCGACGAAGGCGACGGGCATGGACATCGTCGCGGCGGGCAGCCCGGAGACGAGCTTCCTCATGCACAAGATGGACGGCACCTTGACGTGCGCCGCGGTGATCTGCGACGCCGCGTGCGGCGGCTCGATGCCGCTCACGGGCGACCTGCTCCCGCAGGACGCGCGTGACAAGGTGCGCCGCTGGATCGCGCAGGGAGCGAAGAAGGATTGATCGGCAGGCTCACGGGCCGCATCGTCGAGGACTCGGCCGAGGGCGTCGTGGTCATCGACGTCGGAGGTGTCGGCTACGAGGTCACGGTGCCGCTCGGCGCGCTCGGGCGTGCGGCGCGGGAGGGTGACGGCGTCGTCACCCTCTACGTGCACACGCACGTCCGGGAAGACACCTTCGCGCTCTACGGCTTCCCGACGCTGGACGATCGCGCGGCGTTTCGCGCGCTGATCGGGGTCTCCAGCGTGGGGCCGAAGATGGCGATGTCGATCCTGGGGGCGCTGCCCGCGGGCGAGCTCGCGGCGGCGCTCGCGCGCGGCGAGGCGTCGCGGCTCGTGGCCGTCCCCGGGATCGGCAAGAAGACCGCCGAGCGGCTCATCCTCGAGCTCAAGGGCAAGCTCGCGGCGGCGCCGGTCGTCGCGAAGGGCGCCGAGGCGCCGAGGCCCGCGGCGACCGAGGGCAAAGCGGAGCTCTTGCACGGCGCGCTCACGCGGATGGGCTTCCGGCCGGCCGAGGCCGAGCGCGCGGTGACGGCGCTCGGCGCGCGCGTGCAGACCGAGCCCCTCGGCGATCTCGTGCGCGAGGCGCTCGCGCTCCTCTCCTCCAAGTAAACCGGGTTTGCCGGGGATTCGGGGGCGCAGCTCGGCTTGTCCGAGCGAAGCCCCCGAGCGAGGAACGCGCGTGACGCTCGCGTGGCACGACGCCGAGAAACCTCGACAAAAAAAATAGGCCCGAATATGCTCGGCGCCGCGGTCCGCGTGGGCCAGCGTCGGCAGTGCCCGAGGAGGCGGTGTGATTACCTGTCCCAAATGCAACAAGGAGAACCAGGACCACTACAAGTTCTGCCTGGGCTGCGGATCGGAGCTGCCGAGGGATGCTTCTCCGAAGAAGTTTGCGTCGGGCGGCACGCCGCCGCAGGGCATCCCTGTCGTTCGTCCGGGCGCCGTGACGGACGACATGGGGGCGAAGGGCGCGGTGGCGCAGTTCCCGCCGCCCGCGCCTGCAGCCGTGCACCCGCCGATCGCGGCGCAGGCCGCGCCTGCGGCGGGCGCGGGTCCCGTGATCTGCAAGGATTGCGGGCACGCGAACGCGCTGACGAACCGGTTCTGCGCGTCGTGCGGCGCGAAGCTGCCGAAGCCCGGGAGCGTGCCGGCGATGGCCGCCGCCTCGCCCGCGGCGCCGCCGGTGGCCTCGACGCCGAGCGCGATGACGGTCGTCCTGACCGCTCTTCGCGCGGACGGCTCGGAGGCGGGCTCGTACACGTTGCCATCGGCGACGTTCACGATCGGCCGTGACGTCGGGGCGATCTTCGCGGGTGACAACTACCTGTCGCCGCGGCACGCGACGTTCGTGTCGAAGAACGGCAAGCTCACCGTGCGTGACGAGAGCTCGCTGAACGGCGTGTACAAGAAGCTGCGCCGCGACGAGCCGATCGCGGTGATGATCGGCGACGTGTTCCGCATCGGCCAGGAGATCGTCCGCTTCGAGGCGCTCTCGGCGATGCAGGCGACGGCGGACGGCGTGGAGCGGCTCGGCAGCCCGTCGAAGGGCTACGTGGGTCGCATCGCGCTGATCATCGGCCGGGACGCGACGGGCAACTCGTTCCCGATCCCGGAGACGGGCCTGCACCTCGGCCGCGAGCGTGGGGACGTGCTCTTCCCCGAGGACGGTTACGTCTCGGGTCTGCACTGCCGCATCAGCTACGAGCGTGGCCAGCTCTTCGTCACGGATCTGGGCAGCTCGAACGGCACGTTCACCCGGATCTCGTCGGAGGTGGATCTCATCGACGGGGACGTGTTGCTGATGGGCCAGCAGCTCTTCCGGATCAACATTCAAGCTTGAGACGGTTGTCGGAGCGCGCGGCTTCTGGCGCCGCGCGCTTCGGCGGGGGAGAATGTCGGCCATGGAACCGCCGCGTACGATCCGCGTCGTTGCTGCCGTCATCGAGCACGAAGGGCGTTACCTCATCACGCAGCGCCGCCCGACGGCCCTCTTGCCCTTGTTGTGGGAGTTCCCCGGCGGGCGCGTGGAGGACGCGGAGACGGACGCGGCGGCGCTGAAGCGCGAGGTCTTCCATCGGCTCGGGGTCGAGGTCGAGCCGGGGCAGATGATCTCGTTCGTGAGCCACCCGTACGAGCGGTACGTCGTGGACCTCTACCTCTACGAGTGCCGCATCACGGCGGGCGAGCCCGCGCCGCTGGCGGTGAACGCGTTCAAGTGGGTCACGAGCGCGGAGTTCGACCAGCACCCGTTCACGCCCGCCGATGAGGCCAGCATGAACAAGCTGCTGGGGATGGGCTGATCGTCTTTCTTTTCGCGACGCGTAAATCGATCGGCTGCGCCGCTCGTCCATAGGTCCCTCCGCGGGCGCGGACATCCGGCTCTGGAATGCGAGTGACGCTGGGGGAGGTTTGGGGTGTGGGGCGCAGGGCGCCGCAGGCGACCCGGAGCCCCACGCGAAGAGGAAGGCAGCATGCGAACGAGCGTTGCGGTCATCGGTCTGGTTGCTGCGGCGACGGCAGGTCTCGCGGCGGGGTGTGGGAGCACGGGGCGCGGGGGCGCGGAGGCGAAGGCGCCCGGCGTCGGGGAGAGGAGCTGCGCGCGCGTGCGCCCGGGCGTGGGCGCGAAGCCCGTGGCCGGCGCGCGGCAGGGCGGCGTGGTCGCGCTGGCGAAGGCCGGGGGCAAGACGATCGCGTACGTCGCGGACGAGGATGACGGCGACATCCACACGGTCGACGTCGCGACGGGCAAGGAGCTCGGGACGACCCAGCTCGGAGGGACGCCGTCGCAGCTCGTCGTGGCGGCCGATGGTCGCGTCGTGGTGGCGCTCCGGGACAAGGCGGCGATCGAGGTGCTCGAGCCGGAGGCCGATCCGTCGAAGCCGCTCGTGTCGCTCTGCACGGTGCCGACGCCGATCGAGCCGGTCGCGCTCTCGACGACGCCCGATGACAGGACGTTGCTCGTGTCGAGCGGCTGGGGCGCGGCGCTCACGGCGTACGACGTGGCGAGCATGCGCCGGACGTACGAGGTGCCGCTGCCGCGCGAGCCTCGGGGGGTCGTGGTCTCGGACGACGGCAAGAAGGCGTTCGTCGCGCACGTCGTGGGCTCGCGGATGAGCGTGGTCGATCTCGAGGCGAAGCGCGCGCGCCCGGTGGACGTGGGCGGGATCGAGGAGGGCGGGTTCCGGCGGGGGAAGATCGGCCTCTTCGGCGGCGGCGAGGAGATCGAGCGGCGCGCGTGTCAGGGGTTCGCGCTCGCCAAGTCGACCGAGCTCTCGGGGCGGATCTTCGCGCCGCAGGTGCTCGTGGATCCGGGGCGCGCCGAGGAGCGCTCGGAGGGGTACGGCAGCGGCGGCATGAACCCGCCGGAGGTCGCGGCGGTCGCGGTCGTCGACGAGGACACCGAGCAGCCGATCGGCGAGTCGATCCACGTGAAGCCGGACGTGCGGCAGATGGTGGGCGCGACGCGACCTCGCCCCGCGTGTTTGCTCCCGCGGGCGGCGGCGATCGACCCGGCTTCGCGCTCGCTCTTCGTCACGTGCCTCGGCATCGACGCGGTCGTCGAGTACGACGCGGCGGCGGCCGATCCGCAGCGGGCCGAGCGGCGCCGCTTCCCGGTCGCCGCAGGGCCGACGGGGCTCGCGGTCGACGTGGAGGGCCGGCGGCTCGTCGTGTGGTCGCAGTTCGATCGCACGCTCCAGATCGCGCCGCTCGGCGGAGAGGACGCGGCCGAGGCGGAGGCGCCCGCGGTGGTGCGCGTCGGGCTCTCGCGCAAGGCGCAGACGGCGGCGCTCGCGGATCTCGAGCTCGGCCGGAGGCTCTTTCACGCGAGTGGTGATTCACGCATCTCGAACGACGGTCGCGCCTGCGCGAGTTGCCATCCCGACGGGCGTGACGACGCGCTCACGTGGGCGACGCCGGAGGGGCCGCGGCAGACGCCGATGCTCGCCGGCAGGCTCGCGAAGACGGCGCCATACGGCTGGACGGGCCGCGGCGACAGCGTCGAGGCGCACCTCGCGGAGACCTTCGGTCGGCTCGGCGGAGGCGGGCTCGCGCGGCGTGAGCTCGACGCGCTCGTCGCGTTCGCCACGAGCCTCACGCCTCCGGAGGCGGAGAGGAAGGATCCGTCGAACGAAGCGCTCGTTCAGCACGGCAAGGTGGTCTTCCACTCGGCAGAGACGGGCTGCGGGAGCTGCCATCACGAGGAGGGCGCGTGGACCGATCACAGGGCGCACGACGTCTCGAGCCGCGCCGACGCCGACGTCGCGGCCACGTTCGACACGCCCTCGCTCCGCTTCGTCGGCGGCACGGCGCCGTATTTCCACGACGGCCGCTACGCGACCTTGCGTTCGCTCCTGATCGGCGTCGACGGCACGATGGGCCACACGAAGCACCTCTCGAAGGGAGACCTCGACGCGCTCGAGGCCTACATGAGGAGCCTGTGATGAGCCGCATCGGGACGAGCCTCTCCGTCGCGCTCGTGGCTTCGTCGCTGGCCTTCGTGGCGGGCACGAGCGCGCACGCGGCGGTCGCGCCGAGCTTCTCTTCGATCCCCGAGGCGCGCGTGCCGGAGATGTTGCATCCGAAGGACGCGCCGGACGCCATCCCCGCGGGCGAGAGCCTCGAGGGTGTGCGCGTCGAGGCCGATGCGTTCCAGGGCAAGCGCGCGTTCGCGAACGTGCACGTCGAGGGAGGGCGTTGCCTCACGGCGGGCGCGACCCCGCGGGGCGTGGCGCCTTCGGGCTCCGCGCAGACGCTCGTCCGCGCAGGCGCCGTGGTCCCGATGCGCGTCGAGCGCCTCGTCGAGCGCAAGCCGGGCGAGGCGGAGCTCGAGGTCGTGGACGGCTGGCTCGACGCGCGAACGTCGAGCGTGCGGAAGGTCGCGACGACACGCGTGCCGCTCACCACGCTCGCGAAGGGGCCGGCGAGCTACGTGGTGTACGGGCTACGCAAGGGCAACGAGCTCCAGGTCGTGATCCCGGCGCAGGAGAGGCTCGGCTACGTGGATCCGCGCGGGCAGGTCGGGTTCACGCAGTGCGGGCACCTCCGGATCGGGCTCGATACGACCGCCACGAACGGCGCCATGATCATGGCAGCAGGTCGCATCCGCACGAACCGCGTCGCCTCGCCGCAGCCCGCGCGGACCACGTTGTCCGGGTCCCAGATCCTGCCGCAGAGCCGCGCGAAACCTTCGGATGTGGGGATGCGCGTGATCCAGGTGAGCGTGAGCACGAGCCGCACGAAGCGGGATCACGAGCCGCTCGTCGGCGTGTCCGTGGGCTGGGCCGAGGACGACGACGGCACGCAGCCCGCCGTCTTCGATGTCGACATGCACCATCGATGAGCCCGGCTCTTGCCGCGCGTGGCCGCGTCGGACACCCTCGACCGCGGCGGCGCTGCCTGCGCCGCGCAGGGAGGAAGGTCGATCGCGATGGACATCAAGTTCTATTACACGCCGATGACGAGCGCGGCGCGGGTGCACTGGGCGCTCGAGGAGCTCGGCATCCCGTACGAGAAGGTCAAGCTCGACCTCGCGGCGGGTGATCAGCGCAAGCCGGAGTTCCTCGCGCTCAACCCGAACGGCAAGGTGCCGCTCCTCGTCGCCGAGGGCCGCCCGATCTTCGAGGGCCTCGCGATCCTGCTCTACCTCGGCGAGCGCTTCGGCGTGGACAAGGGGCTCTTCCCGCCGCCGAACCCGGAGCGCGCCGAGGCCTTCCAGTGGCTGGCCTGGGGCAACGTGACCATGGGAGAAGCGCTGCAGCGGTTCCTCCGCAACACGCTGGATCGTTTCCCCGAGGACGAGCGGAACCCGAAGGCCGCCGAGACCGCGAAGAAGGACATCGCCGCGCAGTTCGTGATCCTGAACGACGCGCTCGAGGGCAAGGAGTACCTCGTGGGCAACACGTTCACGTTCGCCGACATCGGCATCGCCGCGGCCATCCCGTTCATGAGGCGCTTCGGCATCGATACGAGCGCCTTCGCGAACGTGAACGCGTGGGTCGATCGGTGCACGGCGCGGCCCGCGTTCGCGCGGATCATGCAGGGTTAACCGCCCGAGCGACGCAGGAGCACGAGGAAGGCCGGGCCGCCGATCAGCGCCGTCACGGCGCCGACGGGCGGCTCGGTGCCGAGCGAGCGGAAGGCGAGGCGCGCGAGGAGGTCGCAGCCGATGAGCATCGTCGCGCCCGAGAGGAGCGAGACGGGCAAGACGCGCCGCTGGTCGGGGCCGATCAAGCGGCGGACGGCGTGCGGGACGACGAGGCCCACGAAGCCGATGAGGCCGGTCAAGCTGACAATCGCGCCGACGACACACGAGGAGGCGATGAACGTGCGCCGCTCGAGGGCGCGCACGTCGACGCCGAGCGTGCCGGCCGTCGCGTCGCCGAGCACGAGGACGTTGAGGCGCCCGGCGTCGCGGAGGAGCACGGCGCAGCCGACGCCCACGTAGGCGAGGGCCGCGAGGAGCGACGAGGCGTGCGGGAGGTCGACGAAGCCGACGAGCCAGCGCAAGAGCTGCTGCGCGCGTGAGGGCGGGACGAGGGCCTTGAGGAACGTGATGAGCGCGGCGGCCATGGAGTTGACCATCACGCCGGCGAGCAGGATGGCCGTGCCCGAGGCGCCGCCGCGCATGCCACGCGCGACGGCGTAGACGAGCGAGGTGGCGAGCAGGCCGCCGACGAGCGAGGCGGCCGGGATGAGCGCCGCGCCGAGCAGCGTGGTGGCGCCGAGGCCGAGGGCGATGGCCGTGGTGGCGCCGAGCGCGGCGCCGCCCGAGACGCCGAGCACGTACGGCTCGGCGAGCGGGTTGCGGAGGAGCGCCTGGAACGCGGCGCCGACGACGCCGAGGCCGGCGCCGGCCATGGCGGCGAGGGCGACACGCGGCAGGCGCACGTCGAGCAGGATCGTGCGGGCGAGGCCGTCCTCGTGGAGGGCGTCTGCGAGCGAGACAGGCTCGGTGCCGAAGGCGAGCGCGAGGGCGGTGACGAGGACGAGGAGCGCGGCGGCGGGCAGGATCGGTCGTCGGATCAAGCGCCTTCCGTCCCGCGGTTGCGCTCGTAGAGCAGGCGCAGGCCCGTGAGCGTGAGGTCGTCGTCGACCTGCTCGATGGACGTGGTGAGCGGCGCGATGAGCCGCGCGAGGCCGCCCGTGGCGACGACGCGGCAGGTGTAGCCGAGCTCGTCGACGAGGCGCTTGCAGAGGCCGTCCACGAGGCCCGCGTAGCCGTACACGATGCCGGATTGCATGCTGTGGACCGGGTTTCTCCCGACGACCTTGGGGGGCAAGGTGATCTCGACGCGGGAGAGGCGCGCGGCGCGCGAGAAGAGGGCCTCGGCGCTGATGTGCACGCCGGGCGTGATCACGCCGCCGAGGTACTCGCCCTTCGGCGTCACGCAGTCGAAGGTCGTGGCCGTGCCGAAGTCGACGACGATGACGGGGCCCTTCGCCCACTCGTAGGCCGCGACGGCGTTGACGATGCGGTCGGCGCCGACCTCGCGCGGGTTCTCGTAGAGGATGGCCATGCCCGTCTTGATGCCCGGACCGACGACGAGCGGATCGCGGCGGAAGGCGCGGCGGACGAGCTCGATCATGGTGTCGGTCAGGGTCGGCACGACGCTCGCGATGATGGCGCTCTCGATGAGGTCGGGATCGACGCCGCGCAGCGCCAGCATCTGACGGACGAGGACCGCGTACTCGTCGGCCGTGCGGTTCCGCGCGCTCTCGGAGCGCACGTGGTGCAGGAGCTTCGTCCCTTCGAACACGCCGAACGAGATGTTCGTGTTGCCCACGTCGACGACGAGCAGCATGGGGAGACCCTACCACTTCCTGGGGAAATCAGAGCTTCCGCGCGAGCATCATGCCGTCGCGGATCGAGAGCAGGACGTTCTCGACGCGCGGATCGGCCGTGACGTGGTCGTTGAAGCGGCAGATGCCGTGGTCGGACGCTTCCTTCGGATCGAGGACGTTGCCGCTCCAGAGCGTGTTGTCTCCCACGACGAGTCCGCCCTGGCGGAGGAGCGGCAGGACGGCCTCGTAGTAGTCGGTGTAGCGCTCCTTGTCGGCGTCGATGAAGACGAGGTCGAAGGGCGCGCCCGGAGGGAGGGATCGCAGGGTCTCGAGGGCGTCGCCGAGGAGGATGCGGATCTTCTTTCCGTGCGGGCTCCGATCGAAGAAGGAGCGGGCGATACGCGTCGCGTCGGGGTCTCGATCGAGCGTGAGGAGCTCGCCATCGTCGGGCAGCGCCTCGGCCATGCAGAGCGCGGAGTAGCCGGTGAACGTGCCGATCTCGAGCACGCGCCGCGCCGAGGCGAGCGCGCAGAGCATCTTCAGGAACGTGCCCTCGACGCGGCCCACCTGCATCTGCGGCGAGCTCGTCGAGGCGTACGTCGCGTCGCGCAATTCGTCGAAGAGCGCCGGGCGCGGGCGGGTATGGGCTTCGATGTAAACGTCCAGCTCGGGCGAAATGATGGGCTTCATGCGTCCTCCCCGCCGTGTCGCGGCGTGCGCGTGCGGGTTCGTCTACCACGACGTCCTCGTCGGTGAAGCTTCCACTTGCGGGAGAAACAGGTGAACATCGAGCGCGGAGGTACGTCGTGCGCACGAAGCAGCTTGGCTTTCTGGTGATGGCGCTCGGGTTCGGGGCGTGGATCGGCGGCGGTTGCGCGACCGCGACCGGGCCAGGCGTGGGCACGGGCGGCGAGGGCGGCGAGGGCAGCGGGCTCGACACCGGTATGGGTGGGATGGGCTCGGCGAGCAGCAGCAGCAGCAACGCGTCGAGCAGCAACGCGTCGAGCAGCAGCGCGTCGAGCAGCAGCGCGAGCAGCGGCGCGTCGAGTAGCTCGAGCTCGGGCGGGCAGATGTGTGGGCCGATGGAGCACGCCTGCGCCGGCGTTTGCGCGGGCAACACCCCCGCGACGGGGTGCTTCACGTCGACCACGTGCACGCCGTGTCCGTCCGTGGGCAACGGCACCGCGATCTGCAACTCGTCGGGCCTCTGCGACGTGAGCTGCAACGCGGGGTACGTGAAGAACGGTTTCTCCTGCGTGTGTCAGTCGCAGTGCTGCTCGGACGCGGAATGCGCGGCCGGTCAGACGTGCATGGGCGGCACGTGCTCGGGCGGCGCCGACGGCGGCACGGATTCCGGCACGCCGTGCAACCCCTTCGCGTGTCCGTTCGATTGCGCCTTCCAGGGCCTCGAGTGTATCGATCCCTTCCAGTGCATCTGCGGATGAAGGGGCGCGGCGCGCGGTTCTAGAAGGAAAAACCCGCGCCGCTCGTGGCGCTGCGCTCGCCGAGCGGGACGATCTCCGCGAACACGTCGAGCCCGATCGGCAGCGTCGCCACGAGGCCGAGGCCGAGCTGGAACTTGTAACGATCGGTGCCCTGCCGATCCTCGCCGTCGACCTGCCAGAAGATCGGCCCGCCGAACACGCGGGCCACGACGTACGGGCTCAGCACGTCGAAAAACGTCTTGCCGGCGACGGCGCTGATGCGGAGGTCGCCGGCGTGATACGGGACCACGGGGGCGCCTCGTTTCGCCTCGCGGGTCTCGGCGCCGGCGACGGCGAGCGAGGCGCCGAGCAGGACGAAGGGCCATCGATCACGGCCGTCGAGCAGGCGGTAGGACGCGGCAATGGAGGCGGACCAGCCAGGGCCGAAATCGTAGCGCCGCGCTCCCTCGCGCAAGCTGCCCCAGAGGATGCCACCCGCGCCGAGCTGGAGCGTCCACGCGGAGCCGAGCCTGCGCTCGAACGTCGCGACCGCCGCGCGCCGCTCGAGGGCGACGTCGTATTTCCCGGCGAAGACGAGGTTTGTCCAGGCGTAACCCGTCGTCACGCCGACGCGGTACAGGCGCGGCTTCGGCCTCGGCGCGGGCGCGCCGGGTTCGCCCAGGGGCAGAGGCGCGCCCAGGTCGTCGTTGCAAGAGGGGATGCCCGTCGGACCGACGGCCGGCGCGATGCCTCAGGCCCGCGCGTCGCGCGTCGCGCCGAGGAGCAGAGCACCGATCGAGGCGGCCACGAGGGCCACGCCGAGCCTGTTTTCGATGGATCGCATAGGTCCTCGCGAAGGGCGCAAAGGCGCCCATTTTGCGAGGCGGACCCTAGCACGGAAGGAAAGCTCGCCGCCCGAAAACAGGCGGTTTATGCTTCGACGTGATGATCGAGCTCGAGACCCCGTATCACCTGGTGGAGACGGATGGCTCGGGGCACATCCTCATCCTCCGAAGGACGCCGCGCGACTACACCGACGTCTGGATCATGGAGCAGGACCTCGAAGCGGTGATCGGCGCGTTCGACGAGCTCGGGCGTGATCGGAGGAAGCTGCTCGTGGATCTGCGCGAAGGGCCGCGGCGCAACGATCCGCTGTTCGAGGACGCCATGCGGCGCTATCGGCCCCGGATGTTCCGGGGGTTCCGCGGCGCCGCGATCGTCGTGAAGACGGCGGTGGGCGCGCTGCAGGTCAAGCGCCACCTGCGCGAGGACGGCGCGGGGGCCGAGGTGTTTCACGACGAGGCGGAGGCGCTCGAGTACCTGCGCGGCCAGAGCGTGCGCGGGGAGGCGCCGCCCGTGAGCCTCGCGCCGCGAAGGCCCCAGGCGCTCGAGTCGAACCGGAGCGATCGGATCTCGTCCTTGCCGACGACCTCGCACCTCCGCTCTTCCCAGGAGCCGCCGCGCAGGCCCTCCGAGGTCGGCGAGCCGCCGCGCAGGCCCTCGGAGGTCGGCGAGCCGCCGCGCACCGAGCGGCCGTCGAGCGCGCCCGCTCCGGCGACGCGGCCGTCGCGCGGCTAGCTCGTTCACGATGGGGCAGCGCCCCAAACCCCAGCATCCGCTTCGCGGCTGCGGCTGGAATGCGCGGGGCCCGCGTGCCACCCTCGCCGCCATGAAGATCGCGGCGACGGGGATCACGAGCGGCGTGGGCCGGAGGCTCTGCGAGATCGCGCGGGAAGCCGGACACGAGGTGGCGGGGATCGCGCGGGATCCCACGCGGCTCGACGCGCGGGCGCTGTCGCGGATCGGCGTGCGCGTGGTGGGCGGAGACGTCGAGGATCGGCGGGCGCTCGGGGACATCCTGCGCGGCGTGGACGTGGTCGTGCACGCGGCGGCCGCGGTCGGCGAGACCTCGAACCCGGCCGAGATGGAGCGCGTGAACGTGGGCGGCACACGCGCCGTGATCGAGGCGGCGGTGGAGGCGGGCGTGCCCCACGTGGTGCACGTCTCGTCGGTGGCCGTGTACGGCAGGCCCGATCGTGGTCGCGTGACCGAGGCGTGGCCGACACGCACGAGCGGTTTGCCCTACGAGGACTCGAAGACACACGCGGAGAGGCTCGCGCTCGAGCGAGGACGCGCGCTCGGGCTCTCGGTGGTCGCGGTGCGTCCGCCCATGATCTACGGGCCGTACGATCGGAACTTCCTGCCGCGCGCGATCGCGACGTTACGAAAGCGGATGATGCTGCTCGTCGACGGAGGGCGCGCGCCGCTCAACGTCGTGTGGGTGGATCACGTGGTCGACGTGGTCCTGCGGGCCGCGGAGCGGCGTGATCTCGGGGGCGAGGCGTTCAACGTGATGGACGAGGTCGACGCGCGTCCGCCGAGCGTGCGCGAGGTGTTCGAGGCGATCGCGCGCGCGGCAGAGCTACGGCCGCCGCGGTTGTCGCTCCCGTATCCGGCCGCGATGGCCGCGGCGAGGTCGCTCGTGGCGGCCTTCTCGCTGGCCGGTCGGAAGGAGACGCCGCCGCTCACGCCCTTCGTGGTGAAGCTGCTCTCGCGGGACGTGGTGTACGACGCCTCGAAGGCGGTGCGGGAGCTCGGCTGGACGCCGCGGATGCGCTCGCTCGAGGGCGTCAGCCGGTTTTCGGCCGAGATCGCGGGCAAGGCGCCTGCGTACACGCAAAGCTCCCGCGCGGCTTCCCCGGGCAGCGCCGTGGAGTAGACTGCGCGCCCTCCGATGACCGAACAAGCGCTCTCCATGGACGAATCGCCGATCGAGCTCAGCGTGATCGTCCCTTGCTTCAATGAAGAGCTCAACCTGCGCGAGCTCGCGACGCGTGTGCTCGGGGTCTTCGAGGTCGGCGGGCTCGTGGGGGAGCTCGTGCTCGTCGACGACGGGTCGAAGGACGGGACGGCGGCGGTGATCCGCGAGCTCTCGGCCGGCTCCGCGGGGCGGATCGTGGGCTGCTTCCACCCGGAGAACCGGGGCATCGCGGCGGCGTGGCGGACGGGCGTGGGCGCGTCGCGTGGCAAGCTCGTCGCGACGATCGACGCGGATCTGCAGTACCAGCCGGAGGATCTCCTGCGGCTCCGGCGCGCGCTCTACGAGTACAGCGTCGACGTGGTGCAGGGGTTCCGGAGCGCGGTCGGGCGGCGCAAGGACCAGCGATACCACCTGAGCCGCGGGCTCAATCACCTGTTGAACGGCGTGTTCGGGATGAACCTCTCGGACAACAAGAGCGGGTTCGTCATGTGCGCCCGCGAGGTGATGCTCGACCTGCTCACGTACCGCGGCACGTATTTCTACTGGCAATCGTTCATCATGGTCGCCGCCCACGCGAAGGGGTATTCGTACAAGGAGATCGAGACGATCTTCGAGCAGCGGCGGCAGGGGACGAGCTTCCTCGAGAAGACGGCCGTGCGGGCGAGCGTGCTCTCGCTCGTGGACATCGGGAAGGCGACGTGGGAGTACCGCGTGAGCCGGCCGCCGCCGGACGTGGCGCATCAATTCTTGCGGCGCCATCCGGTGGCGGATCGTACGCCGTCGCGGACGCCGGTGCAGGAGGCGCGGTGGCGCGCGTACCTCGCGGCCTTCGACAGCACGCACTGGATGATCACGCGGGACGTCGAGCATCATTACGAGACGCTCTGCAAGACGCAATGGCTGGGCGCCTCGGAGACCCGCGAGCTCCAGGACGAGAAGCTCCGGCGCCTCATCCGGCACGCCTACCGCAACGTGCCGTATTACCGCGCGCGCATGCAGGAGCGGGGCCTGCGGCCCGAGGACATCCGGGGGCAGGCGGATCTGCACAAATTGCCGCTGCTCACGAAGGCCGACATCCGCAAGCACCTCTATTTCGACATCATGTCGGAGAACCACGACAAATCGCAGGTGCTGCGCATCGCGACGAGCGGATCGACGGGTGAGCCTTTCGTCTGTTATGCGGACCGCGTGCAGCTCGAATTGCGCTGGGCGGCGACGCTGCGGGCCCAGGAGTGGACGGGGTATCGATTCGGCGACCCGTGCGTGCGGCTCTGGCACCAGACGATCGGGATGTCGAAGAGCCAGATCCGGAAGGAGCGCGCGGACGCGATGCTCTCGAATCGCACGTTCGTGCCGGTCTTCGAGATGAGCGAGAAGAACCTCGCCGCGATGGTCCGCACGATCGCGCAGGCGGAGCCGGTCTTGCTCGACGGATATGCCGAGGCGCTCGATTTCCTGGCGCGGTACCTCCAGGCGCACGGGGATCTCTCGGTGCGGCCGCGGGCCGTGATGTCGAGCGCGCAGACGCTGCCGATCCCGAGCCGGCGCGTGATCGAGCAGGCGTTCGGGTGCGCGGTGTTCGACAAGTACGGCAGCCGCGAGTTCTCGGGCATCGCCTACGAATGCGAGGCGCACGCGGGGCACCACGTCGTCGCCGAGGGATACATCGTCGAGATCCTGAAGGGCGGCGAGCCGGCGAAGCCCGGCGAGATCGGCGAGGTCGTGATCACGGACCTCACGAACATGTGCATGCCGTTCATCCGTTATCGTATCGGGGATCTGGCCGAGGCCATGGATGCGTGGGCGCCGTGCACGTGCGGGCGGGGCGCGCCGCGGATCGGGGCGATCGAGGGGCGGGTGCAGTCGATCATCCAGGGCACGGACGGCCAGCACGTGCCGGGGACGTTCTTCGCGCATTACCTCAAGGAGTACGATCACGCGATCAAGCAATTCCAGGTGGTGCAGGAGGAGCTCGGGGCGATCACGTTCCGGGTCGTGAAGGGCGGGCGGTTCTCGGACGACGTGCTCGGCGAGGTGCTCGCGAAGTTCCGCGAGGTGCTCGGTCACGACCTCCGGATCACGGTCGATTTCGTGGACGAGGTGGCGATGGTGCGCACGGGCAAGCGCGTCGCGGCCGTGTCCAGGCTCGGGATCGATTTCCAGCGCAGCTCGGCGTCGGTCGTTCCGAGCGTGGACCGCGGGGCGAGCCGCGCATGACCGCGGCGAATCCGGTCGCTATCGTGTCCCGCCCGGGGACGACGTACGCCGCGGGGGGCGCGCCGCCGTTTGATCCGCCGAACCCGGTGTATGCGATGGTGGAGGCGCTCTTCCGGGAGCTCTCGCTCGACGCGGCGCGGGCCGGCACGCCGGAATGGAACCCGCTCGGTGACCTGATCCGGCCCGGCGACCGGGTGATCGTCAAGCCAAACCTGGTCTCCTCGAAGAACCTGCACGAGAAGATCACGGGCGAAAAACTATGGGCGTCGAGCACGCACGGCGCGCTCCTCAGGCCCGTGCTCGATTATGCGCTCCGGGCGGCGGGGCCGCGGGGGAGCGTGCGGGTCGTGGATTCGCCCGTGGAGGGCTGCGAGATCGAGAAGGTCGCCGGGCCGCTCGGGATCTTCGCGGTGATCGATCACCTGAGGCGGGGCGGCGCGGACGTCGATTTCGTGGACCTGCGTTATTTCCGGGTGGCGCCGTATTTCGCGCTCGACGACGTGCGCCGCGGGGGCCTCTCGATGAACCTCGGCCTGCTCGTCCGCACGAGGCTCCCGGGTGATCCGCGGGGGTATCGGGTGGTGGATCTCGGCGACGCGAGCGCCTTTTCGCGGAAGGACGCGCCGCCGGGGGAGCGGCTCCGGTTCCACCGCAGCCATTACGAGACGCCCGTCCCGCACCACACGCGCGGCAAACACGAGTACAGCCTGCCGCGCACGGTGCTCGACGCGGACGTGGTCATCAACCTGCCCAAGATGAAGACGCACAAGAAGACCGGCGTCACGCTGGCCTTGAAGAGCGTCATCGGAGTCACGAACGAGAAATACTGGCTCCCGCATTTCACGGCAGGGGACCCGTCCGTCGGCGGTGACGAGTTCGATCGGCCGCGGCGTTTGGCGGAGCGGATCGAGGACAAACTCTCGCGATTTCCCCTGCCCGGTGACCATTCCCTGGTCGCGCGCCTCGCCCGCCTCGGCGCGTTGCCGAAGGTGATCGACGGGAGCTGGGAGGGCAACGATACGCTCTGGCGGACCATCCTCGACCTGAACCGGATCCTCTTTTTCGTCGATCGTGACGGCGTCTTGCGGGACGAACCCGTGCGGCGTTACCTCGCGCTCGTGGACGGGATCGTGGCGGGCGAGGGCGAAGGGCCGCTCGGGGCGACGCCGGTGTTCGCCGGGACGCTCGTGGGCGGGTTCGATCCGGGGATCGTGGACGCCACGGTCGCGGAGGAGATGGGGTTCGATCCGGCGAAGATCGTGATGATCCGGGAGGCGTGGGGGATGCTGCCCGGCGGGGACGTGGAGGCGAGGAGCGTCCGGCGGGACGGACCCCGATTCAATACGAAGTTTCGGCCGCCGCGGAGCTGGCCGAGCCTCGGCTGAACCGGCGCAAGAGCACGAGCGCGAAGACGATCTCGACGAGGGTGATGGCCACGCCCCACGCGGTGGTCGACGCCGCGATGGCCGCGAGGCGCTCCTCCTGCGTGGGGAAGGGCGCGAAGGGCTCGAGCAAGGTGGCCGCGAGGACGTCCCGCGTTCCGAACCCCTGCGGCGTGATCGGCAAGGTGACGGCGACCATCAGGACGGGAATGAAGGCAAACGCCGCCGCCGCAGGGATACGCACGCCAAAAAACCAGAAGGGGATCCACGTGCCGAGGAAAAGGACGGCGAGGTGCGGCAAGCGCGCGAAGAGGGCCCAGAGGTGGCCACGGACGCCGGCCTCGAAGAGGGGCGCGAGGACCCGGATGGACGCGAGGCGCGCGGGGCGTATCGCGAGCAGGGCGAGGTAGAGCAGGCCCGCGCCGAGGGGCACGGCGAGCCAGACGAGGGGTTTGTCCGCGAGGACGATCGCGATACACGCGAGGCCGAGGATCGACCCCATCCAGGAGGCATACACGAGCAGGGTGGCGCCGGCGACGCGGGCCAGGGGGACGCCGTGGATGCGGGAGAGGGCGACGGTGATGAAGGCCTGGCCGACGTGGTGGTTCAGGAGCGAAGGCAGGTACGAGGCGCCGCGCAGGACGAAAAAATCTCGAAATGGGATGGGCGCGACGGAGCGGCGATACACGAGCACGGTCGCGAGGCTGTCGGCCGCGCAGAGCGAGACCACGAAGACGGCGGCGAAGGCGAGGAACGAGGGCGCGGAGACACGCGCGAGGTGCTCCCGGAAGGCCCGGAGATCGAGGCGGGAGAGGACGAGCGCGACGAGGGCAATCGACAGGACGAACGGCAGGGCGGCGCGCACGAGCGATCGAGGGCGCTCGACGGCGGGGCGGGGAGGCGCTTCGGCCATCGGCGCGACAGTACCAGAATCCGGCGGAGAGGCAGGGGGATCAGCCGGCGCGTTGCCAGGGAGCCGAGGGCGGCCTCGAGCTGCGCGGAGCGTCGGCCGTCTGCGCGGACCGACGAGGGATCTCCACCGTGAAGGTCGAGCCGCGCCCCGGGCCCGCGCTCTCGGCGTACACGCGCCCGCCATGCAGGTCGGCGATGTGCTTGACGATGGAGAGGCCGAGGCCGAGGCCGCCGTAGCGGCGCGTCGAGGTGCTGTCCTCCTGGCGGAAGCGCTGGAAGAGGTGCGGCAAGAACTCGGGCGCGATGCCCTGGCCGGAGTCGGAGACGACGATGAGGGCGCGCTCGCCCTCGAGGCGCACGGTCACGTCGACGCGGCCGCCCGGAGGCGTGAACTTGACGGCGTTCGACAGGAGGTTCCACACGGCCTGCTCGAGGCGAGCGGCGTCGCCGAGGAGGGGCTCGGCGAGGGGCGCGACGTGGACGTCGAGCGTGACGCCCTTGGCCTCCGCGGCCGAGCGGACGGTCTCGGCCGCCGAGAGCACGACGGTGCCGGGGTCCACGGCCCCGAGGTCGAGCTGGATCTTGCCGGTGACGATGCGGCTGACGTCGAGCAGGTCGGAGACGAGCTGCGCGAGCAGGCGCGCGTTGCGCTCGATGACCTCGAGGCCGCGGTCGAGTTTGTCGCCGTCGGGGCGCGCGCGCCGGAGGACCTGGGCCCAGCCGAGCACGGCGGTGAGGGGCGTGCGCAGCTCGTGCGAGAGCGTCGCGACGAACTCGTCCTTGAGGCGGCTCGCGCGTTCGGCCTCCTCGCGGGCGGCGCGCTCGCTCTCCTCGATGTTCCTGCGGTCGGTGACGTCGAGGCTCAGGCCCGCGGCGCGTACGGCCTCGCCGCGCTCGTCGCGGTACACCTGGCCGAGGACGGAGATCCAGCGGACGCCACGCGCGGGGTGGACGACGCGTAGCTCGAGGCGGAAGTGCTCGTCGCTCCCCGCGAGGACACGCTGGTACTCGTCCTTCACGCGGGCGCGATCCTCGGGGTGCAGGGCTTCGAGCCATCGATCGAAGGTCGGCACGGACCTCGGATCGACGCCGTAAAGCTCGTAGTTGCGCTCGGACCAGACGATGTGGCCCGTCGCCGCGTCCCAGTCCCACGAGCCGGCGCGGGCCGCGTCGAGCGCGAGCCGGAGCCGCGTTTCGCTCTCGCGCAGGGCTTGCTCGGCGCGGCGGACGCGCGAGAGGTCGACGATGTACATCATGCCGGAGAGCTCTCTGCCCTGGCGGCCGAGGATGAAGGCGCCGCCGATCAGCGCGGGGACGCGCCGCCCGTCCGCCCGGAAGAACTCTTTTTCGTAAGGCGCGCAGTAACCTGTCGCGCGGAGCTGCCTGCCCGCGCGCTCGTCGGCGGCCAGGTGCTCGGGGGGCGTGATGTCGCGCCAGTCGATCGAGCCCCTCTGGGCGAACTCATGGGAGGTCAAACCAAGTAAATCGAGGAAGGCGTCGTTCGCCTCGACGATGGCGCCGCCACGAAAGGAGGCGACGCCGAGGGTGCGGGAGGCGAGAAGGGCGCGGAAGTAACGGGCGTTCTGCGCGTTCGCCTGCTCGCGGTCGGCGATGATGCGCTCGGCCTCGCGGCTCTGCGCGAGCTCGTGGTGCATGCGGCCGCTCACGGCGCTGATGGCGAAGCCGATGACGGCGAAGAGGAGGGTCCGGACGACGTCGCCCGTGTGCACCAGCGCGAGCTCGTACAGGGGATCCATGAAGAAGAGCACGCCCGCCCCGAGGGAGAGGAGCGTGCAAAGGAGCCCGAGCCAGAAGCCGCCGAGCGCGGCGCATATCGTCACCGGGAAGACGAACGCGAGCAGGGGAGACGTGGCGTCGAGGAACGGGTCGAGGCTGTGGCGGAGGGCGATCGTCCCGCCGACGGTGCCCAGCGTCAGAGCGAGTCCGCCGCCGGATGTTCTCCATCGCCGCGGGGCTCTCCAACCTCCGCGGACGAGGTCGAGACCAGACGCCATCAGAGCGGGTCCATAAAACCTCGCCTCCCGCGTCGGGAGCCTGCGGAGGAGACCAAGGTCGACCGGGCGTGGCCCTCGTCGCGCTAGCGCGCCCGCTTCGGCGGCATGTCGCCCGAGGCGAGCGCGAAGACGAGGGCGCGAAAGGTTTCGGACTCGAAGGGCTTGAGCAGGAGGCGATCCTCGACGCCTCCGGCGAATGACCGGACCTCGTCGGTGCACGCGCCGCCGGTCAAGAAGCCGACGCGACGATCGAGCGCGGGATCGAGCTCGAGCAGAGAGGCGTAGAGGGCGACGCCGCTCGTGCCGGGCATCATGAGATCACAGATGACGGCGTCGAAGCGCTCGCCCGCGCCGACGAGCGCGAGCGCCTCGTCGGGGCCGGAGACGCAGACGAGGTCGAGGTCGCGGCCGAGCATGCGGCGCACGGCGGCGCAGACGTAGGGCTCGTCGTCGACGAAGAGGACGCGGGGCCGCTCGTCGCGCGCCCTGGGGCGGAGGCGCTCGCGCGGAGCTTCGGCGACAGGCGCGGCGGGCAGGAGCACGCGGAAGATCGTGCCCGTGGAGGGCGTGCTCTCGACGGCGAGCTCGCCGCCGAGCGCGGTGACGATGCTGTGACAAACCGGCAGGCCGAGGCCCGTGCCCTCGCCGACGGGCTTCGTCGTGAAGAAGGGATCGAAGATCCGCGGGAGGTGCTCGGGCGGGATGCCGACGCCGTTGTCCACGACCTCGACGGCGACGCGGCCGTCGACGAGGCGCGTGACGAGGCGGATCTCGTTCTCGGACTCGGGGCGATCGGGCATGGCCTGCGCGGCGTTGGCGAGCAGGTTGACGAAGACCTGGCCGAGCCGCGGCCCGTTGCCGATGACGCGGGGCACGTCGCCGAAGGCGCGCGTGACGCGGGCCCTGTGGCGCAGGGCGTGGTGGGTCATGCGCAGGGCTTTTTCGAGGACGTCGTGCACGTCGATCGGCCCGCGGTCGGCGGTGTCGCCCTCGGGGCGGGAGAACGTGGACATGTCGCGCACGATGGCGCGCATGCGCTGCGCGCCCTCGAGGGCCTCGTCGAGGGCCTGCGTGGCGGCCTCGTACGTGGCGGCGTCGGGGGGCCCGCGGCGCAGGGCGCCCACGACGAACTCGAGGTTCGCGAGGACGAAGGAGAGAGGGTTGTTGATCTCGTGGGCGACGCCGGCCGCCATCGTGCCGAGGGAGGCGAGCCGATCGGCGAGCAGCAGGCGCGCCTCGGCGTGCCTGCGCTCGGTGACGTCGCGGCAGAAGGCGACGACGGCGCGGGTCACGTCGCCGTCGCGGATGGGGAAGAGGATCGTGTCGAAGACGAGGCGCGATCGGGCGCTGCTCCAGGCGTTGCCGTCGATGTCGAGGTTCACGTCCTGCTCGTGGATCTCGACGACCTCGCCCGCGTATGCGCGGGCGAAACACGCGTCCATCCCGGTCTCGACGTGGAGCGGATCGGTGAGGGCGTTGAACTGGCCGACGCCGTAGCTCGTGCTCGGCAGGCGGAGCTGCTTGCGGTGCGCCTCGTTCATGCGCACGGAGTTGCCATCGGGGCCGAAGATCTGGATGCCCACGGGGGCGTTCTCGAAGACGGCCTGCGCGAGCCGCTCGCTCTCGCGGAGGGCGAGCTCGGCGCGGCGCCGCTCGGTGATGTCGGTGGAGACGCCGAGCGCGCCCGTCACGGCGCCCGACGCGTCGCGCAGAGGCCAGGCGGCGTGCTCGAACCACACGCCCGCGACCGAGATCTCGCCCTTGTATACCCGGCCCGCGAGCGGCTCGCTCACCTGCGGGATCCCCACGCCGCCCTCGACGGGCAGGTCGAGGGCGGACGTGCCGACGAGCTCGCCCGGCCGGAAGCCGAGGTGCGCGAGCCCTTTGCCTTCGGCGAACGTGATGAGGCCGTCCCGATCGACCGCCCAGAGGACCACCGGCGCGTTGTCGAGCAGCGCGCGCAGGCGCGTCTCTTTCTCGCGCAGGAGGGCCTCCGATTCGCGCTCGACCTTGCGCACCTCGCTGAGATCCGTGGAGACGGCGAACGTGCGCAGGGGCGCGCCCGCGGCGTCACGCTCGACGAGCACGGTCATCATCACCTCGAAGGTGCCGCCGTCCTTTCGTACGAACTCGTAACGTGTGCCGCGGCCGACGCCCGTGCGGAAGAGCTCGGGGATCCGGGCGAGCGCTTGCTCGCGAGAGGCCTCGGTCATGAAGTCGACGGAGCGGCGGCCGAGGACCTCCCCGCGCTCGTAGCCGAACGCCTCGAGCCAGCCGTCGCTGACGCTCACGAGGCGGCCCTCGTGATCGATCGAGTGCAAGATGATGGGCGCGCGCTCGTAGAGGTGCTCGTGCCTTCGCTCGACGTCGCGCTTCTCGTCGACGAGGCGCCCGAGCGTCTGGATGCGGCGTCGGATCGCGGCGAGGCGCGGGCCGATCCGCGGCGCCTCGTATGGCAGGACGAAAAGCTCGTCGGCGCCCGCGTCGACGAGCGCGTGGAGGTGCGTATCGCCGTCGCGCTCGGTCGCCACGACGAGCGGGCCGACGTCGAACCAGGCGCGCGCGGCGCGGCAAGCGTCGAGCGTGGCTTCGGGGGCGTCGTCCGCGCGCTCGAAGACGACGAGCAGGGACGGCTCCGCTCGCTCGTCTGCGGCGGGGAGCGGCTCGAAGCCGGCCGCGCGGATCTCGGCTTCCAGCGCGGCGCGCGCGGGGGAGCTGCTACCGAGGATCGAGGCGGTGAGGCGAACCGGCAAGGCTCGACTATCTCGCGCGTGACGCGGCGCGCGCAAGGGCGCGCTCGACGCGGGCCCTCGCCTCGCAGACGAGCGGACGGGGCACTGCGCGGAAGGTCAGCGGAGCGCCGCTCGGGTCCTGGAAACCGAACGCGCCGGAGGACGTGGCGTCGCGGGGCCAGGGAGGGCTGCCCGGGTCGAACCACGCCGTGACGGTCGTTCGGGAACGTTGGTGGACGAACGTACGCGTGGCGAGCCCGGGTCCCGTGCAGAACCCCTCGTCCTCGAGCGCGCGCCGGAGGGCTGCTCCGGAGGTCTTCCGACGCGCGAGGGCGTGGCTCTCGGTCGCGTCGAGCTCGTCGTCGGGGACGCCGCGGAGGTCACGGAAGAGCTGGGGCAGCTCCTGCTTGACGCCGAGGTCGTCGAGCAGCACGCGCCACGGGGCGACGTCGGGCAGGTCCGCCGGATGAACGAGCTCGACGTCGGTCCAGCCGATCCAGCGCGCGTCGTAGTCGAGCGGGACGACGCCGAGGCCACGCGTCGGCTCCCAGGCCCAGAGGAGCACGAGGCCCTCGGGCGGGCCGGGCTCGCGCGGGCGCGTGGCGAGGACGAGGTGCCGGAGGAGCGAGGCGTAGGCGGGATCGTCGAGCAGCCACGCGAGCTCGGCGGCGCCGATACGCGCGGCGCCGAGCATGTGGTCATCGAGGAGCCGGGCTGCCTCGTGCTTGTGTGCGCGTTCGGCGCGGCGTCCGCGGACGAGCGCGCGGTAACGGTCGTCGTTGCGGACGGACGAAGGGACGCGGCGAAGCGGAGAGGACGCGCCTTCGGGCGTGACGTGGAGCTCGCCGCGAGGCCCGAGCGAGACGACGTGGCCGGCGATCACGGGCGAGAGCGGCAGCGCGGGATCTCGCGCGGGTAGGGCAGCGGCGTGGGTTCTTCGCGGCGAGAGATCGGCGAGGGAGCGCGCGGGATCGAGGTCGGGCAGGGGAAGCTCGCGCGGGGCCGGGGCAGCGGGGGGATCGAGGTGTGGTGGCGCGACGGACGACGCTGGAGCCGCGGCGACGAGGGGCGGGGAGAGGCCGACGTCGCGGGCGAACGCTTCGGCGAGCTCGCGCGGAGCGCAGAGCAGGACGACGTCGCGGAGGGAGGGCGCGTCCGCGGTGGGGATGCGGAGGACACCCGCCTCGGCGAGGCGAGCGAACGAGCCCGAGGCGCCACGCAAGGCGAGCGTCGAAGGCGAGAGGCGGCCGGCGCCGGCGCGCACGAGGGGCGTCGCCTCGGCGATACGCGCGAAGGCGAGGTGATGGCTGCCGGCCTCGGAGGCCTCGAGCGACGAGAGCGCCCACGCGAGCAGGACGAAACGAGCGTCGCGTGGATCTTCGATGCCGGGCAGGGCCGGGGCGGGCCAGCGCTCGGGGCGCAGGGATCTCCGGTCGGCGAGGCAGGCGCGCGTGAGCGCGACGCCGCGGAGGAGCGCGGCAGGATCGGGGCGCATGAGGTGGACGGTGGGGTCCGCGGCGGAGAGGTTCGTCGCGGAGACGAGGCGAGGATCGATACGCCGCGCGAGGGCCTCGGCGAGGGAGAGCGCGCCTTCGGCGAGGTCGACCGAGGTGCGTTCGTCTTGCGCGAGGCCGAGGAGGCGGAGCGCCCAGGCGAAGGCGAGCGCGGGGGAGGAGGCGGCGGGGGCGAACGTGGGATCCGCGGCGGAAGACACGAGCGCGGAGAGGGTCGCGGCGACGAGCGGCGCGGGCAGCCATCGCGTGAGGGATCGGGCGCGACGGACACGCGAGCCGGAGCGCGGCGGCGGGCCCGTCTCGGCCGGGCCGAGGCGGGAGCGCGTGGCGGCGTCGAGGTCGGCGCAGAGCGCGGCGAGCAGCGGGCGCGACGCGGGTTTGTCGAAGGCGAGGGCGAGCGCGGGACCGAGCTCGTCTGCGTGTTCGAAGAGGAGGGGCGCGGCGACGTCGGCGAGGTGCAAGAGAGCGCGGGCGCAGGTGTCCTCGGCGGCCGGATCGTTCTCGCGCGCGAGGGCGCCGAGCAAACATCGGGTGACGTCGAGGACGAGTGATCCATCGTCATGCGAGCGCGCGGGCAGCAGGACATCGAGCACGGCCGAGAGGCGCGACGCGTCGAGGTCGGCGAGCAGGCCGCGCAGCGTACGCGCGAGGTCGTCGCGCACGCGCTCGCCGTGTTCACCCGCCACGTGCGAGTGCGCCCAGAGCGCCGCGAGCCGCGCGCGCACGAGCGAAACCTCGCCCGCCGGCGCCCACGTCCCTGCGAGGCCAACACAGCCGAGCAGGGCCGCGTCGATCCGGGCCTCGGCCGCCGCAGGATCTGCCGCGGCCCGCGCCGCGCTCGCGAGCGCCGCCATCGTCCCCGGCGGCACGTCGCGGCCGGCTTCGAGCACACGTCGCAACACGCCGAGCCGGAGCGCGAGGCCCGCGGGGGCATCCAAACGTTCGGCCGCGGCGTCGACGAGATCCCCGGGCGGGATCATCCCGGCGCGTGGCGACATCGTTGCCTCGACGAGCATCTCCGCGGAGACGGGCGCGCGCCTCGACAGCCGCGCGAGGCGGCGCAGGCACCGTGCCGCATGCTCCTCGTCGCCGAGCGCGAGGAACGTGCGCGCGGCTTCGATCCACATCGAGGCCGCCGCGTCGGGGCCGATCGCCTCGAAGAGCGCCTCGATCGCCCCGAACGCCTGCTCCGCGCGGCGGGGGCGCGCCTCCACGAGCGCCGCGGCGCGCAGGAAGACGCGGCTCGCGCGTCGCACGCGTTCGTGGAAGGCGAGGTCGTCGGGCGACGCGCCGTGCAGGCGAAGCGGGAAGGGGATCTCCCTGCGAGGCTCGTACCGCAAGAGCAACACGTCCTCGGCGAAGTACCCCTCGTGCTGCTCGACGACGCGGCGCGCCGGCCAGGCATCCGCGTGGACCTCCACGACACGCACGGCAGGCACGAGCGAGCGCAGCCGCACGAGGAAGACGGCCTCGAGATCGGAGGGCTCGGCCCGATCGATCACGGCACCTCCGCGTCGCCCGTGTCCTCCGCCCCGAACGCCGCGAGCAACGCCGAACGAGCGAGCGTCGCGGAGAGCGCCTCGATCCTGTCGTACGACGCGAGCAGCGCCTCGGCGAGCGCGGCGTTTGGCCGAGGCCCGAGCGCCGCTTGCCCCTCGAGCGCCGTCGCCACGGCCTCGAGCCGCGCCGCGAGATCGAACAGCCCGATCGCCCGCGCGTCCGCCGAGAGCCGCCGGAACGTGGTCGCCCGGCTCTCCGTCCGCTCGAGCGCGCCGGCCGCCGCGAGCTCCTCGATCGCCGCGCGCGCGCGCCTCGCGAGCCGCTCGGCGATCATCGGGTCACCTCGAGCGCGGGGTCCACGACGTCGAGCGTGAGATCGATCGTGGAGCCATCTGCGAGCTCGGCCGAGAGGGGCTCGATCACGAGCGCGCCGCCTTCCCGCGCGAGGCGGACGCAGAGCCAGCGTGGAGGCCTCGCGGAGCGGCTCAGCACCTCGAGGTTGTCGAAGAGGAGCACGCGCTCCTCCCGGAACGACAGCGACGTCCGCAGCTCCACGCCCGCCCCGACGTGTATGCGGATCGAGAGCTCCTGCGTCGCGTGATCGAAGTCGGTCGGGGACAGGCGCTGCACGGGCAAGAGCACGATCGGCGACGAGCGCGGAGGGCGGCCGAGCGGATCGAAGGCGAGGCTCCGGCCGAGCCGCGCCGCGTCCTCGGCGCGCGCGAGCACGTGCCGCGCGAGGCGCGCGTCGTCCCTCGGCAGCGCCGGTCTCCGGGCGGCGCTCGTCGCGCGGCTGCCCGAGAGGCGCCCGTGAGAGAGCGCGATCCTCGCGCCGGACAGCGCGAACCTGCCGCGCGCGAGATCCCGCAAGGTGATGCCGCTCCGCGCGAACGCGGGCCCCGCCGCGAGCCCCTCCGCCCACGTCCGCGGATCCACGAGCCGCTCGGGCCTGCCCTTCGTCAGCAGCGTCCGCGTGAGGACACGACCCTCGCCGAGCACGGCCACGTACGCCGTCACCCCCGCGACACCTCCCGCCGCGACCCACGCCTCGAGCCCGAGCCCCTGCACCTCGATCGGCGGCACCTCGACGTACGCGCGTTGCGACGCGCCCGCGATGTCCTCGAGCGGCAGCGCGCCCGTGTTCGCGCGGAGCGCGCGCACGAGGTTCCGCGTGATCGCGACCTCGCGCAGCGCGTCCGCCTCCGCCGCGCCCACGTCCGGCCCTTCGAGCATCGGCAAGAGCGCCGCGAGGCGATCGAGCGCCCGCGCGAGCCTGCCGAGCCCCGCGTCGCGTGGCCCCCTCGCGCGTGGCCGCATCGCAGCGGCGCGCGCGCAGAGCTCTCGCGCCCGATCCCCCGACACACGCGCCGCGCGCCGCAGGCCAAGCGTCACGAGCTCGGCCACGAGCGCCTCCACCTCGCCGAGGATCGGCGCGAACCGCGCGGCGTCCTCCGCGGGCAGCGCCTCGGCCCCCGAGGGCTCGGGCAACACGACGGACGGCGCCTCCACGCGCTCCTCGCGCCCGCCGAGATCCCGTGTTCGTTCCTCGCCCTCCGCCACCAGCCGATGCAGGCACCAAGGCGCGCCGCCCATCGGGCAATCACACGTCGCGTGCCCCTCACGAAGCGCCACCGTCGCGCCGCCGACGCGCACCGCGCCGCCCCCGATCGGCACGGCCACGAGCTCGGTCCGCGCCGCCGCGCGCCGCATCCCGGCCGGCGCTGCCGCGCGCGACCTCACGCCTCGCCCCCGCGCGCGTGACGCCCGACCCAGGCCGCGAGCTCGCGCGGCGTCATCGCCCCGATCGGCATCCCGAGCGCCGAGAGCGCGCCCGTCACGCGCGCGTCGAACCCACCCGCGCCCTTGTCGCCGAGGGCCACGAGCCCGAGCACCGTCACCCCGGCGTCGAGCAGATCCTTCACCCGCGTCACGAGCGCCCCGAGCGCGCCTCCCTCGCGGAAATCCGAGATCAGCACGCAGAGCGTCCGCCGCGGCTCGGCGATCAGCGTCGCCGCGTACCCCACGGCCCGCTCGATCAACGTCCCGCCCCCGAGCTGCAGCGAGAACAGCACCTCCACCGGATCCCCGGCGAGCTCCGTCATGTCCACCACGTGCGTGTCGAACACGACGAGCCGCAGATCGATCGACGGCACCGACGCGAAGATCGCCGCCAGGATCGCCGCCTGCACCACGCTGTCCACCATCGAGCCGCTCTGATCGAGCAGCACGATCAGCCGCAGCCGCTCCTTTCGCGCCTGTCGCCGCCGGAACACGAGCCGCTCGACGCCGAGCAGCCCGCGCGCGCGGTCGTAGTTCCGGAGGTTCTCGCGCACCGTCCGCCGCGCGTCGAGGTTCGCGAGCACGCGCAGATTCGTACGACCTCGCGGCGCGGACGCGCCCGTCAGCGACGGGACGAGCTCTCGCGCGAGCGCGCGTGACAGCTCCCGCACGGCCTCCTCGATGAGCCGCCGCGCCGCGGGGAGCGACGCCTCCGGGATCTGCCCGCGCAGCCGCACGAGCAGCGCGAGGATCGCGGGGGAAGGCGTCACCGTCGCGAGCGCCGCCGGATCCTCGAGCAACGCCGCGAGCCCGTGCCGCGCCGCCGCGTCCTCCTCCATCACCACACGCGCCTCCGGCGGGAACAGTTCCTCCACGCTCGCGAGCCACGTCGAAGGCCGCAGCACGCTCGGCCCGAGCCCCGCCCCGCGCGTATTGCGCCCTGCGCCCTGTTTGCGGAACGCGCGGTCGTAGAGGAACGAGAGATCCTCGTCGATCCGGAGGAGCTTCTCGTCCCCGTCGAGCGGGCTGCCGAGGGCGCTGTCCGCGAAGCGCCCGAAGAGCAGCCGCAGCCGCCGCGCCGCTTCGTGTTTCTTCTCGTCCGCGCCCTTCGTCACCGCCCCCCTCCCCCACACGCGACGAGCCGCGCCGACGGCGCCTCCACCAGCACCTCGCACCTTGCGATCTCGTCGTGCACCGGCGCCAGCACGAACGCGTCCCGCTCGATCACGAGCGCCGGCCCCTCCGCGAGCGCCGCGCGTAGCTTCTCCCGCGCCTGCTCCGCCGTTTGCTCCTCCATCCGGTGCACCTGCACGAGCGGCAGGATCCGCCGCCCTTCTTCCCCGACGACGAACTCCCCCGACACCTCCGTCCGTGGCCACTCCGCCGGCTCGTTCGCCTCGCGCTTCAGGTAATACGCGAGCAGCGTCGCGTCGTAGTGCGCCACCGTCACGAAACGCTTCTCCGAGCGGCTCGCGGCGATCGCGGCGAAGCGCGGCATGAACGCGTCCGCGTCGGGCAGGTACGTGAGGTGCGGTCGCGGCCGGGGCATGACGAACAGCAACGACAGCGCGACGCCGGCGAGCACCGACCAGATCCACATCGGCACGCGGCCTCTGGGCGCGAGCGCGATCGCGAGCGCGAGCACCGGGGCCACGGCGCCGACGTAATAGGGCTGCACGCGGGCGAACTTCGAGGCGAACGACACCCCCATCATCGTCACGAGCAGCGCGCCGCAAGGCACGAGGGCGCCTGCACATCGCGGCGCCATGAGCCCGGCCATCGCCGCCCAGACCGCGACGAGCACCCCAGGGCCCACGTTTTTGTAGACCTCCGCGATCAGGTACCCGAGCCCCGCGCCCTCCCCGGCGCCCCACGCGAGATCCGGGAACCGCTCCGCCACCTCGCGCGCCCCGTGATCCCGCACGATCGTCACGAAGAGAAGCACGAACGCAGGCGCGCCGAGGAGCGCACCCAAGCCGATCGGCCGCGCCACGCTCGCGAGCGGCTTCCGCGCCGCCCAGAGGCCGACGAGCACGCCTGCGATCACCAGCGGCGCGAGGTAATACGTCCACGCGAGCAGCGCTGTCGTGGCCGCGAGTCCGAGTTCCCTCACCCCAACCCCTCTCCCGTCCCGGGAGAGGGGCTCAGACGGCGCATCTCCTCCCCTCTCCCGCGGGCGGGAGAGGGGTTGGGGGTGAGGGATCGCCACCACGAGCGAACACATCACCACCACGAGCAGCGCAAACAGCGGGATCTCACTCACCTCCCGTGACCGCGCCACGAACTCCGGGCTCACCGCCACCCTGAGCGCCGCGACCGCCCCGAGTGGCCCTGCGCGCCCTCGCACGAGCCGCGCCCCCCACACGATCGCCGGCGCCACGAGCGCCCCCGCGATCACGGCCGGCGCGCGCATGACGGCCTCCGAATCCCCGAACCAGCCCGCCACGTGCAGCACCACGAACCACAGCGGCGGGTGCCTGTCCTCGAGCCCCTTGCCCGTCAGGATCTCGCCGAGCGGCAAGGCCCCCGTGAAGAGACGCTGCACGTCCTGGTCATGCACGAACGGCACATCGAGGTGCGCCGCACGCAACAAGAGCCCGAGCCCGAACAGCGCCGCCGCCACGATCGCATCGCCCCTCCGCAGCGCTCCGACGAGCCCCACCGCCAGCGCGACGAGCCCCGGCACCACGATCACGCGCCACCCTTCGAGCCGCATGAGCGCGCGCGCCAAGGCAGGCGGCTCCGCCTCGGCCGCGAGCGGGATCGACGCGGGGGATCCGTGCCCCGTGTCGTTCCGGTCGATCACGTCCCGCAGCGCCTGCGTCACGGCCTCGAGATCCTCGGTCGGCGCGTTCGACCGTGGCGTCTCGTAGGCGACACCAAAACTCTTCGTCTCGCGCACGCCGGGCCATCGACCTCGGTCGACGACGTGGATCTCGATCTTCTCCGCGCCGCGCCGCGCCGTGAAGATCACGTCCTCTTCCTCGCCGCGCCTCGGCGGAGACAGGTGATATCCACGCGTGACGATCGCTCCCGGGGCGAGCGGCAGGACGAGCTCCTCCCAGGTCGCTCGCTTCGGCCCGCTCGGGCCGGGCCGGAGCAACACGACCGCCACGAGCAGCGACGTCACGACGACGAGCACGCGGATCCACGGCCTCTCCGCGAACGCCCTCGCCCTCCGGAGGGCACCGCAGAATCCCCGCTCCGCCATCCGCGGATCGGGACGCTAGACGACGCCCTCGTATGGGTAAAGTGGAAGGCTCGAAAGGCCTGGAGCCGCCGTGGTCCACGCGCGAGCGAGCGGCGAATCCCGGGCAAAAGCCGTAGCTTGTGCGGGGGCGCGCCTTATACTGATCCCTCGTGCCGAGCATCCCTCCGCCCGACGGCTTGCTCACCGAGCAGTACCCCGGCCGCCTCCCCGGTGACGAGACCGTCATCCCGAAGGTGGCCGTCGAACGCGCCAGCAAGAGCATCCAGGTCCGCCGCTTCGCCGGCCCCTGGCATTACACCGAGCACCTCTCCCACCTGCGCATCGCGCACCTGACCGACATCCACGTCGGCCGCGTGACCCCGTGGGCGGTGCAGCTCGCGGCGGTCGAGCTGACCAACGCGGAGAAGCCCGATCTCGTGCTGCTCACGGGGGATTTCGTCTGCCACAGCCAGCAGTACCTCGATCGCCTCCAGTACCTCGTGCAGCGCTTCGAGGCGCCCGTGATGGCGGTGCTCGGCAACCACGACTACTGGTCCGGCGCCGACGAGGTCCGCCTCGCCTTGCGCCGCGGCGGCGTCGAGGTCCTCGACAACCGCCACACCCTCATCGGCCTGCGCCACCAGATGCTCCAGGTCGTCGGCCTGGACGACGCCTACACCGGCCACGCCCGCCGCGACGAGGCCTTGAAGGGCCTGCGCCGCGACCTGCCCACGATCGCCATGTCCCACATCGCCGAGGAGGCGGATGGCCTCTGGGCGCTCGGCGACGTGCCGCTCGTCCTCTCGGGCCACACCCACGCCGGACAGGTCACGCTCGCGCGTTTGCACGAGCTCGCGATCGGCAAGCTCGCGGGGCACCGCTATGTGCACGGCCTCTACGGCAGCCGCAGGAGCGGCGGCGCGCACCCCGGCGCGGTGTACGTCGGCGCGGGCATCGGCGCGTCCGTCATGCCGATCCGCCTCGGCGATCGGGGTCAACGCGAGGTCGCGATCTTCGAGCTCGGCTACGAGCCCGGCGCCATCGAGGAGCACCACGACGACCAGGACCCGCTCCCCGGCCGCCCGCCCACGCCCGAGGTCATGGCCAAGCGCGCCGCCGCCGTGGCCGCCAAGCGCGAAAAGCGCGAGCGGATGAAGGCGCCGCGGCGCTGAAGATGCGCCAAAGAGAGGTCGGCGCGTCCGGAGCTGGCTCTGCAGCCGGTGCGATCGCAGGTCGGCGCGTCCGGAGCTGGCTCTGCAGCCGGTGCGAGCGCAGGTCGGCGCGTCCGGAGCTGGCTCTGCAGCCGGTGCAAGCGCAGGTCGGGACGTCCGGAGGTGTCTCTGCAGCCGGTGCAAGCGCAGGTCGGGACGTCCGGAGGTGTCTCTGCAGCCGGTGCGAGCGCAGGTCGGCGCGCCCGGAGTTGTCTCTGCAGCCGGTGCAAGCGCAGGTCGGGACGTCCGGAGGTGTCTCTGCAGCCGGTGTACGTGCAGGTCGGGACGTCCGGAGTTGTCTCTGCAGCCGGTGCAAGCCCAGGTCGGGACGTCCGGACCTGTCTTTGTCGCTTTAGATGTAAGGTACCTAGCCGACCTTGGGCCGTTGCGCTTCGAACTTCGCGTGCACGAAGCGGAGCACGTCGTCGCGGTGCTTCTCGGCGCTGAGCTCGTGGTGGAAGATCGCCTCGAGGCGCATCTCGGGGCTCACCACGAACGTGTACCGCTGCGCCACGCCTAGGACCGGCCAGAGGACGTCGTACGCCTTCGCGATCCGCTTGTCCGCGTCCGCGATGAGCGGGAAGTTCAGGTGGCTGTCGCGGGCGAACTTGCACTGCGTGTCCTCCGCGTCCGTGCTCACGCCGATGAGGTTCGCGCCGGCCAGCGCGAGCTCGTTGTAGTTGTCCCGGAAGAACGCCGTCTCCATCGTGCAGATGGGCGTGAACGCCTTCGGGTAGAAGAAGATGACCGTGCAGAGCCCCTCTTGCCGGGAGAGGACGAACCGGCTCCCGGCGCTCGTCTGCGCGTCGATCTCCGGCGCCTGATCCCCGACCTTGAGCGAGCTCATCAAAACGATGGGTAGCAAAGCACAAGCGGCGCGTCGAGCAGGGCCGAGCGCCCCGCCCCCGCGCCGCCCGTCACTCGCCGATCTCCTTCTCGAGCTTGTCGACCTCGGCCGCGAGGGTCGCCGAGGTGATGTCCTTCTCGGCCTCCTCCTCGAACTCCTCCGGCGTCGCGAGGTCGTCCTCGTCCGCCGCCGCCTTCGGAGCCTCCGCCGGCGCGATCCCCACGGGCGGCCTCGGCAGATCCGCGGTCGGCTTCGCCGTCGTGGGCGCGGCCGGCGCGACGTCTTCCTTCTTCTGTTCACAACCCGCGACGGCGACGAGCGCCAGGACGCTTGCGAGCACGGCTCCTCTCACGGCGCACCTCCGGGATCCTTCTTGTCCTTCAGCCGATCCATCACGCGCTGGTGACGCGCCTTTTCCTTCTCGACGAGCTTGTCGATCCGCGCGACGAGCTCCTTCTTGCCGTCCGCCTCGGCCACCTTCCGCGCCTGCGCGAGCCGCGCCATCCGCCGCGCGTGCACCTGGAGCTCCGCGCGCGCCTCGGGCCGCTTCAGCGTCTCGCCCCACTTCGCGCGCAGCTCCTTGCGCTTCTCCTCGCGCTTCGCCTTCAGGTCCGCGCGGAGCTCCTTGCGCGCCTCGCGTAGCTCCTTCTTCTCCTCGCGGATCTCCTTCTTGTCGTCGCGCAGCTCCTCCTTGTCCGCGCCAGCCTTGCGATCCTCGCGCAGCTCTTTCTTTTCCTCGCGCAGCTCCTTGCGCTCCTCGCGTAGCTCCTTGCGTTGCTCGCGGATCTCTCGCCGGGTCGGCCCGTCGGCGACCACGTCCGCCGACGCGACCGCCGTCGACGCGACGAGCGCCACGGCCAGACAGGAAGCCAAGGTTTTTCCAGGTCCTCTCACGTCTTCACCTCGCGCCCGCATCGTACTCCGGGCGCGTGGCCGGCGTCAGCGGCTCGATGTCGGAGACGGACCCGCCCACGCCGCCTCGGCCTCGAGCCAGCGGCGCTCCCAGGCCGAGAGGCGCGCCACCTCCTCGGGCGGCAAGGGCGACACGAGCGGCGCCTCCGAGGCGCCGAGGCCGAGCAGCGCGGAAGCACGCGTGGAGATCTCTTCGAGCTCGCGAGGGCCAAGTCGACCGAGCGCGCGGCGCAAGGACGGGAGCGAGGCGAGGAAGCGCTCGAAGCTGCCCGACGAGACGTGCACGACGAGCGCTTCGAGGAGCGAGGGTTCGTCGAGCAACGCGCGCGGCGAGAGCACGAGCAGGCCCTCGAGGTACGCGCCCTTCGCCTCCGGCCGGGCCCGCGCCGCCTCGAAATGCGCGCCGAGCTCCGCGCCCCGCCCCTCGCCGAGGCTCACGAGCAGCCCGTCGAGCGCGCCCAGCACGAGCGGCGAGGTGGCCCGGGCGATCTCCCGCGCCGCCCGCGCCTTCACCACGACCCGCGCCCGCTCGGGCCCCATGCCGTCCGCCGCGAGCGTCGCCGCCCCGAGGCCCACGAGCAGCGCCGGCACCTCCGAGGCCCGCGCCCCCGAGGTCTGCGCGAGCCGCGGCAACCTCTCGGTCGCCTCCTCGTAGGCCACGCGCCCGAGCGCATCGAGCCACGCCGCCCGCGGCGAGCCGAGCGCCGCCCGCGCCGCCCGCACCCGCCGGAGGATCCGCCCCGCTTCGAGCAGCGAGCGCGGATCCTCGTCGGCCCGGATCGCCGCCTCGAGGGCCGGCGCGAGCCGCAGGCAGACCGCTTCGAGCCCCATCCGCACCCCACGCCCGACACACGCCGCGATCGGCCCCGCGCGCCCTTCACTCGTGCTGGCCACGCGCGCGAGCTTGCGCGCCGCCGCCTCCTCGACGCTCGCCCCCTCCGCCGCGAGGTCGAGCAGCCGCGCGTCGACCTCCGGCGCATACGCCACGGTCCATCGCTCGGTTGACGCCTGGGCAGCCCCCTCGTCACTCGCCCCGACTGGCGTCGCGAACCCGAGCCCGAGCCACGCCGTGCGATGCAAGAACCACGAGCACCGCCGCGCCTTCCTCGACGTCGCGAGCGAGAGCTCGATCACCCGCGGCGGCCCTCCGGAGGGCAGGAGGCCAAGCGCCTCGGCCGTCTCGCGGAAATCCCGCGTGATCGCGCCCGGACCGGCCACGGGCCCGAGCTTGCCCACGCGGCTGCCGCGCAGCGCCTCGCCGAGCGCCGCGACGACCCGCCGCCCCGAGACGCGCAGCTCGCCCTTCACGAAGCAGCTCGTCGCGGCCTCGATCACCTCGGCCCGCCCGATCTTCGGCCGGCCCCGGAGCGACGCGAGCTCCCGCGCGAACGCGAGCGCCGCGATCGCGTCCCCCGGCCCGAGCGCGTCCCCCTCGGCCCGCGCCCGCCCGATCGTCTCGAGCAGGACCTTCTCCGCCGCCCGCGCGAAGGGATCGGCCTCCGCGCGCGCCTCCCACACGTGCTGGTAAAACGCGGGCCCGCTCATCCCCGGCGCGTACCCGAGCAACGCGTCGAGCCGCGGGAACGTGTACGGGACGAGCCGCACGAGCGCCTCCGCGTCGTCCCGCGGCGCCCGCCGCTGCTGCGTGATCTCCTCGCGCGCGGCGCCGAGCGCGACCACGTGCAGCGCGCCGGCCACCACGAGCGCGCGCCTGCCCCCGCGCGTGGCGTCCGCGATCCTCGCCGCCATGAACCGCTCGCGCGCGAGCGTCCCGTCCGCCTCGAGCTCCTCCCGGCCGAACGTCTGCCGCGTCGCGAGCGCGTACGCGCCCACCGCGATCGCCCAGCCCTCGGGGCTCTCGTCCCAGCCTCCTTGCTCGAAGAGCGCCTCCCAGAGCTCGTCGAAATCCCGCGCGCCCGCCCGCGCGCAGAGCGCCGCCGTGAACCGGCTCCGCCCGAAGAGGCCTCGCGCGTCACGCGCGAGCCGCTCGCCGAGCGCCACCTCCGCGACCACGAGATCACCCGCGTCCGCGTCCTCGTCGCGTGGCGCTTCGAGCCGATCGATGAAGCGCACCTCGGCGCCGCGCGCCTTCGCGTACCGCAGCGCCACGAGCTCGGGCGCGTAGTCGCAGAACGGGTAGTACGCCCGCGATCGCGGCGGCTCCGCGCCCCGGCTCGTGTCGCGCCGCGCGACGAAGCGGGGGCCCTTCTCCTCGGTCACCACGCAGAACGCGAAGGGCGCGCGGCTCTCCGGGTCGAGCAACGCGTCGAGGTGCTCCTCGAAGCGCGCGGGCAGCTCGACGAGGATCACGTCCGGCGAGAGCGACGGCAAGAGCGCCTCGAGCTTCGCCGCGCACGTCGGGCTCTGGTGCCGCACCGGGAAGAAGGCGAGCGCGCTCGAGAGGCCGAGCCGCCGCGCCACCTCGGCGCGTGTCTCCGGCGAAGGCCCGAGCTCTCTGTGGTTCACGGCGCGCGGCCGATCTTGCGCCAGGCCTCGATCAGCGCGCCCCACGGGCCGCCGTGCCGCGCGGCTCGATCACGCACGACCGTCTCCACGTACCGCTCGAGCTTCGCCGCGTCGTCCGCCGCGTCGAGCGTCGCCGCGCCCGCGAGGTGCGAGGCCACCTCCTCCGCGCCGAGCCTTCCCGTGCCGTAGTAGTGCGCGTGCAGCGCGGCGGCGTGCAAGGTCGCGATCGCCTCGGCCGTCGACAGCGGGGCCTCGGGCCGGTCGAGGTGCACGCCTTCGCGGCTCCGGCCCGAGCGCAGCTCCTGGAACGTCGTCACCACGAGCTCCACCGCGTCGCGTGGCACGGGCACGCTCGCGCCGGCCGCCGCGAGTTGCTTTTGCACCTCGCGCTCGACGAGCGCCATCTCGACGAGCGGGTCGCGGATCGGCCGCACGGACTCGAAGTTGAACCGGCGCCGGAGCGCCGCGCTCATCTCGTTCACCCCGCGATCCCGCGCGTTCGCCGTGGCGATCAGGTTGAAGCCCTCGCGCGCGAACAGGATGCCGTCGTCGCCCTCGAGCTCGGGCACGCGCAGCACCTTGTCCGAGAGGATGCCGACGAGGCTGTCCTGCACCTCGACGGGGCAACGCGTCAGCTCCTCGAAGCGCGCGATCCGGCCCTCGCGCATCGCGGTGAAGAGCGGCGAAGGCACGAGCGCCTCCCGCACGGGGCCCTTCGCCAGGAGCAGCGCGTAGTTCCAGGTGTACTTGATCTGATCCTCGGTCGTGGCGGCGCTGCCTTGCACCGTGAGCAGGCTCGTCCCCGTCGCGGCCGCGGCGAGCAGCTCCGAGAGCATCGACTTCGCGGTCCCTGGCTCGCCGACGAGCAGGAGGGCGCGGGGCGAGGCGAGGGTCACGATCGCGCGCTCGACGAGCGCGTCGTCGCCGAAAAATTTCTGGGTGACGGCGATCTCGCCCTGGCCACCCGGGCGGGGGAGCTTGGTGTCGCCCGAGCCGAGCAGGAAGGTGCGGATCATGCGCGGCGAGAGGCGGAAGCCACGCGGCTTCGGGTGGGGATCGGCGGCGGCGAGCGCGTCGAGCTCCTCGCGAAAGAGCACCTCTGCGGCGGGACGGAGGATGGATTCGGGCACGCGGATCGCTTCTCGCCGCCCGGCGACGGCGCGGCCCCCGAAGGGCTACCCGGGTGATTTCTCCGCGTCAATCCGGCAGGGTGGCGGGGCCTCGCCGCGACGTGGTGAAACCCGGCGGCGCGTGGCCGGAGCCCGCCCCGGCGCCGGATCCCGGCTGGAAGTTCGCCGGAGGCTCGCCCTTTCCGGGCCGATTCGCTACCATCGTCCACGACGTGTCATGTGTCCCGACGAACTGCCCGGGCAAGCCAGCTTCCCGGGCCGACCTGCCGTGCGCCTGCGGGCGCCGGGCGGGGCAGGGAGAAGCCATCGATGAACCGAATGTCTTGGCTCTTGGTCGTACCGCTCGCGCTTGTGTCCGCCTTGTCCGTGCCGGCGGGGTGCGTGGAGTTCCAGAGTTTCAATTATGATAGTTCGCCGAACACGGGAGGCGCGGGCGGCGAGGGCGGCGTGGGAGGCGGCACGGGGGGCACCGGCGCGGCGCCCGCGTGCACGACCCCTGCGGACTGCCCGGACAACGAATGCCGGAGCGGCGGATCGTGTAATGCCGGGAAGTGCGAATGGACGACCGTGCAGGCGTCGGGCACTCCGGCCGGCACGCCGGTGTATGGCGACTGCAAGCGGCGGGAGTGCGGCGCGTCGGGCGCCGTCACGGAGGTCGATGATCAGAGCGACAAATACGACTGGGGGAACCCGTGCTACAAGGATGCTTGCAGTGCGTGGACGGCGCCGCAGCCCGATCCCCTGAGGCAGTGCACGGCATGGGGCAAAGCCGGACTGTGCGACACCAGCTTCAAATGCAACGAGTGCACGGGCGACGGTGATTGTGGCGCGAACAAATGCGTCGTGAGCATCGGCAAATGCGTCCCGGCGCATTGCATGGATGGGGTGTTCGAATCGCTCGACGGTGAAACGGACCTCGATTGCGGCGGCCCTTGCGCGCCTTGCGCCGTCGGGTTGAAGTGCAACCAGCGCACCGATTGTGACAGGGAGGGTACATGCATGGGCAACCCCAAGGTTTGCCTCGAGCCCAACTGCAACGACGGCGCTCATAACGGTGACGAGACCGACGCGGATTGCGGCGGGGCGTGCGCGCAGGACATGGCAAACCCGAAGAAGTGCGCCGAGACCCAGGGTTGCCTCGTCCCCGACGATTGCCAGACGGGGTTCTCCTGCAAAGCCGGCACCTGCCAGCCGTGACCATGACGTGGCTTGCGTGGGGTCCGAGGCGCCCGCTCCTCGCGGGCGCGGGCCCCTCGCTGCCGTAGCAACGATCAAAAACGCCGCGTTCGGCGTGGAGGAGCTTCTAGAATGCGTATCGGACGAGCTTGGATTTTGCCCCTCGTGATCGCGGGGCTCTCGACCTTCGGGGTGGCTTGCGGGACCGGCACGAACCCGGGCACCCCGGGCGGGACCGGAGGGGCAGGCGCGGGTGGCATGGGCGGCGCGGGCGGCGTCGGCGGCGAAGGCGGCGTCGGCGGCGGCACGGGCGGCGCGGGCGGCGGCACGGGCGGCGGCACGGCCGGCAGCGGCGGCATGAATGGATGCGGGTCGGCGGCCGATTGCCCCGGCGCCGACTCCGAGTGTGGCGTCCGGACCTGCAACGCCGGCGTCTGCGGCATGCTCGCGTTGAAGCAGGAGGGCACCGTCCTCCAGAGCCAGAAGTACGGCGACTGCACGCGCGCCGTCTGCGGCGCCATGGGCGAGGTCGTCGAGGTCGAGGACACGAACGACAGGTACGACGACGGCAATCCCTGCACGCTCGATACGTGCACGGGCGGCACGACGCTGCACATCAACCAGGACGCAGGCTTCGCCTGCGGCATGAACGGCAAGTGCGACGCCGCCGGCCAGTGCGTGCGCTGCAACGTCGGCGGCCCCTCGAACGAGTGCCCGAGCGGCAACATCTGTGTCGCGTCGAAGAACTACAAGGACATCGAGACGCTCGACGTCGCGATCAACAAGTGCGTGCCGGCCTCGTGCAAGGACGGGGTGAAGAACAACAACGAGAGCGACATCGACTGCGGCGGGAACACGTGCGCGCCGTGCAACGTCGACAAGGTCTGCAACGGGCCGCTCGACTGCATGGAGGCGGCCTGCGACACCGCCACGAAGACCTGCGCCGCGCCGACGTGCTTCGACAGCTCGCTGAACGGCAACGAGACCTTCCCCGACTACGGCGGCCCGGACTGCCCGCCGAACTTCGTCACCGGGGCCGCGTGCAAGGGCCCCTCGGACTGCTTGCACGGCGTCTGCCAGGGCGCGAAGTGCGCGGCGCCGACCTGCTTCGACGCCACCCTGAACGGCACCGAGACCGGCGTCGACTGCGGCGGGAGCTGCGCCGCCACCTGCTTCACGCCCTGAGCCCCTCGCGGATCTCCATCCCGCGCCCCAGCCTCTTGGGGTATCGTGCAGCCACTCGACTATCGTTCACGGAAGAGAGCGCCGCGCGCGACGCGGCCCGGAGGAATGCTTTGATGAGAATCGAACGAGCTTGGATGATCGCTTGTATCCTCGGCGCGACGATTGCGGCGTCCGCGGTCGGCTGCGGGTCCGACCCCCCGTCGAACACCCCGACGTCGAGCTCGTCGTCGGGCGGCGGGATGGCGGGCAGCGGCGGCGCGGGCGGCGACGGCGGCATGGGCGGCGCGGGCGGCGCGGGCGGCGCGTCCGAATGCATGTCGCCGTCGGACTGCACGATGCAGGGTGCCGCGAACTTCTGCGGCGAGCCTGCGTGCGAGGCGGGCAAGTGCGTCCGCAAGGCCCTGCATCCGGCGGGCACGCCCGTGCCCTCGCAGGTGTACGGCGATTGCGTCGAGGTGCAATGCAACGAGAGCGCCGAGCCCGCGCCCGTCTTCAAGAACGAAGACGTCTACAACGACGGCAACCAGTGCACCGACGACGTCTGCCTGGACGGCGTCCTCATGCACGCCCTCCAGCCGCAGGGGTACCTCTGCGGGGGTGACATCTGCAACGACATGGGGCAGTGCGTCGAGTGCATCGAGGGCGTGCAGGGCTGCAACGACCCGAGCCAGTTGTGCATGCAGGGCGTCTGCGTGAGCGTCAACTGCGGCAACGGGATCAAGAACCCGGGCGAGGGTGACATCGATTGCGGCGGCAATTGCCTGCCCTGCGACGACGGCAAGACCTGCACGAACGGCGCGCAATGCAAGAGCGGCGTCTGCACGGGCGGCATGTGCGCCGCGCCGACCTGCATGGACCTCGTGAAGAACGGGAGCGAGACCGACGTCGATTGTGGCGGCGGCCCTGATTGCTTGCCCTGCCCGCCGGACTTCGGCTGCAAACTCCCGACGGACTGCCAGAGCGGCGTCTGCATCGACGTCTACTGCGCGGCGCCGAGCTGCACGGACGGCGTGCAGAACGGCGACGAGGCGGGCATCGATTGCGGCGGCGCGACCTGCGTTGCTTGCCCCTGAGCGGTGACGGCGTGGCGCGGGGGTCCGCCTCGCGCCGCCGTTTTTCTTTCGATTTTCCAGCGACATCTGCTTATCTTCCCGCCTGGAGGCGGTGATGCATCGGCACGTCTTGGCTTGGTTGGGGCTCTCGATTTCGTTCCTGGCGGCGTCTTGCGCGCCGGATCTGCAGACCACGGGCGGCAACGGCGGGACGGGCGGCGCGGGCGGCGCTGGCGCTGGCGGCGCGGGAGGTTCGGGCGGCGAAGGCGGAGCTTTACCACAATGCACCGGCGACGACGGATGCCAGAGCACCGAATGCCGGATCGGCGGCGTATGCAACGCCGGGACGTGCGAATGGATGACCGTGATCATGCCGGGCACGCCCGTCGGCGAGTCCATCTACGGCGACTGCAAGCGGCGGGAGTGCGACGCGTCGGGCAGCGTCACGCAGATCGATGATCCGACCGACAAGTACGACTGGGGGAACCCGTGTTATGTCGATGGTTGCAATGCGTGGATGGCGCCGCAGCCCGATCCGTTGACGCAGTGCACGACGGAGTGGGGCAAGCCAGGCCTTTGCGACATCAGCTTCAAGTGCGTCGAGTGCACGGCGGACGCCGAGTGTGGGGCAAACAAATGCGTCCTGGGTATCGGAAAATGCGTCCCGGCGCATTGCACGAACGGTGCGCTCGACTCGGTCAGCGGCGAGACCGATGTCGATTGCGGCGGCCCCTGCGCACCCTGCCCGCTCACCTTCAAATGCAACTCGCGCACGGATTGTGAGGGGGAGGGGAACTGCGGGGGCATGCCCAAGGCTTGTCAGCCCCCCAACTGCCTCGAAGGCGTCAAGAACGGCAACGAGACCGATGGGGATTGCGGCGGGTCGTGCGATAAGAAGTGCGCCCAGGGCAAGGGTTGCCTCGTCCCCGACGACTGCCAGACTGGCCTGAGCTGCAAAGCCGGCACCTGCCAGCCCTGACGAATTTTCCCCACCATGCCACCGCCCCCCCTCCCCGAAGTCCCCTCCGATTGCCTGCTCTGCGGCACCTGCTGCTTCTCCGACCTGCCCGAGTACGTCCGCGTCTTCGGCGTCGACCACGACCGCATGGACGACGACGCCCGCGCGCTCACCACGTTCCTCGGCAACCGCTGCTTCATGCGGATCGAGGACGGCCATTGCGCCGCGCTCGTCCCCGACCCGCAGACGCGCCGCTTCGTCTGCTCGATCTATCCCATGCGCCCCGACGCCTGCCGCTCCCTCGACCGCGGCACCTCCGCCTGCCTCGGCGAGCTCAGCCTGAAGCGCGAGCGACCCCTGCTCGCCCTCGAGGCGATCGTCCGAAAAAACCGCTAAGGCGAATCCGCCGCGTCCGTCCCCGCGTCCACCGCCGGCGCCGCGCGCCGCTCGAGCCGCATCGTCACGTCGAGCAGCACGGTTTGTCCCGCAATGACCCGGATCTCCCGCTTCTCGTCCGGCGCGTTCGGGTGCTTGAACGTCACGTAATGCCGCCCCGGCACGACCGGGATCGGCCGCCCGATCGGCGTCACGTCCACGAATTGCCCGTCCACGAGCACCTCCGCCCACGGCCGCGCCAGCACCTTCAGGTGACCCCGCTCCGTCGTGTCCGCCTCGCCCGCGTCCTCCGCCGCCACGTCCTCCTCGCGGACGAAAGCCTCGATCACCACCGCCCCCAGCAACGCCAGCCCGAAGAGCACGGCGAGCCTCTGCGCGAGCGGACCGAGCGGCAGCGGCGGCGGCCCCTTCTTCGGCTGCCTGTGGCCCTTCTCCTCGCCGATCTCCTCGCCCAGCGACGACAGCGCGAGCGCCCGCGTCACGAGCTTCCTCGACGAGTCGCGGCTCGCCTCGTCGAGCGCCTCCGCCAGCGCCTCGGCCGCCGCGCCCCCGTCCTCGAACCGATCCTCCGGCCGCTTCGCCAGGCACCGCGTCACGATCCGCGCGAGCGCCCGCGGCGCCACGACCCCGTGCCTCTCGAGCGGCGAAGGCTCCACGCTCCGCACCCGCCGCGCCAGGTCGTCGCGCCCCTCACCCTCGTCCCACGGCCGCGCCCCGGCGAGCATCTCGTAGAGCACGACCCCCAGCGAAAACACGTCCGATCGGGGGCTCGCCGGCTCCCCCACGATCTGCTCCGGCGCCGCGTACTCCGGCCCCGACAACCGCTCGCTCCCGTCGAACGGCGAAGGCGCGCTCGGCGCCGCCAGGTCGATCGCCGCCCCGAAATCCACGAGCACGCTCCGCCCGTCCGGCGCGAGCACGATGCCCTCGGGCCGCACGTCCCGGTGCACGACGCCCCGCGCGTGGGCGTGCCCGAGCCCCGACGCGACGCCGAGCCCGATCGCCGCCGCCACCTCGGGCGGCAGCCTCTTCGCCCGCGCGAGCACCTGAGAGAGCCGCGGCCCGGGCACGTCCTCGAGCGCCACCCACGTCGCGCTCTTGCCCGGCGACACGTCGAGGCAACGCACCACCGACGCGTGCCCCATCTTCGCCAGGATCCGCGCCTCGCGCTCGAGCGCCGAGCCGAGCGGCGAGCCCTCCGCGAGCGTGCCCTTCAGCGCCTTGACGATCGCCACCCGCCCGAGCCGCTCGTGTTCGGCGCGGTAGAGCGTGGTGATCGCCCCCTCGGACAGCTTCTCCCGGACCCGGTACGGCCCTATCTGCGACTGCAAATCCGTGGCCCCTACTGCGGGCTGCGATCGCCCGTCATCCCGCTCGGCGCCTCGATCCCGAGCACCTCGAGCACGGCCTTCGCCACGTCCGCGAGGCCCTTGCCCTCCGCGAGCCTCCCGCGCTCGCTCGTCGAGACGAACGGCACCGGGTTCGTCGTGTGACCGCCGCGTGGCTTGCCCTCCGCGTCGAGCATCTCCTCGCAGCCGCCGTGCGTGCCCACCACGAAGAGCGCGCCGCCTTTCGCCTCCGTCGCCGCCGCGATTTGCGCGACCGCCGCGTCGACCGCGTCGACCGCCTCGATCGCGGCCGCGAGGTCGCCGCGGTGCGCCGCGTGATCGGCCGCCGCGAGGCTCACGATCACGACGTCGTGGCTCCCGCCTTCGATCACGCGCGTCGCCGTCTCCGCGACGCTCGCCGCCTCGACGACGCGGATCTCCTCGCCCGCCCTCGGCGCCCTGCGCCCGCCGTCGAAACCTCGCGCCACGTGCCTCGCGCGGTCCGGCTCCGCGATCCGGATCTGCGTGAGCCCCGCCGCCGCGATCACCTCGCCGAGCGTGCCCTCGGGGGGTTCGTCCGGGAACGCGCTGCGCACCTCGAGCTCCGGATCGAGCTCCACGAGCGAGAGCAAGCCGAACTCGTCGAACGCGTACACGGGCTTCTTCCGATCCGTCAGGTACTCGACGACCTCGGGCGGTACGTTGCGACGAACCATCATCGCCGCGAGCTGCTCCACGCGATCCGAGCGGTGCGTCAAGAAGAGCCCCGCCTCCTCGCCGAACCACGACCAGCCCGCGCTCTGCCCCGAGGCGAAGTCGGCCATGAACGAGCCGACCATCCCCTCGTACTCGCCGATCCGCGTGGGCTCGACGTTCCCGTCCGTGAGCTTCGCCTGGTAGGCCACCTGCAGCGCCTCGTACGGCGTCTCCTTCGTCTTCGCCTCGCCCCGCACGATCGCCGCGTAGGCCTTCTGCACGCGGTCCCAGCGGCCGCTGCGATCCATCGCGTACGACTGCCCCATGACGGTGCCGATCACGCCCTTGCCTTCGAGCTCGAAGGCGAGCGGCTCGAGCAGCTTCCACGCGCTGCGCGGCGCCGCGGCCTTCTCCTCGAGGAACGCGTGCACCACGACCTTCACGTCGTTCGCCTCGCAGACCCGCACCATCGTGCGCAGGTGATCGAGCGTCCCGTGCGCGCCGTCCGCCGAGATCGGCGCGAAGAGGTGCAAGCGGCAGCTCCGATCGCAGGCGATCCACATCGCCCGCTCGATGATCTTGTTCGCCCAGAGCTTCTTCGCGGCGATCGCCTCGTCGATACGCGTCCGCGCGGGCCGCGGCGTCCTGCCCGTCCCGATCGCCTCGTACCCGAGCACGCCCGAGCCGCACTTGCCCGCGGAGAGCCCCACGGCCTCGCCGCTCGCCCCGAGGCGCGTCTTTCCGAACCGCTCCCCGAGCCGCGTGATCGCCTCGGCCTTCGCCAGCCGGACCGCGTTCCCTTCCCGCGCCTCTCGCTCCCCGAATCCATCGAGCAAGCACAACACGACGGGCTTCTGCTTCGGCACCACCACCATGGCGTGTACTCTACTCGCTCTTCGTGACGGCTCGCCGGGTCGAGCGCCGTGATCGCACGGCCTCCCGGGCCAGCTCATCCGCACGTTCGTTCAGCGCCACGCCCGAGTGTCCGGGGACGTACTCGAGCCGCGTCTTGTTGCGCTTCAGCACATCCTTCACCTGGGCGACGAGGTCCGTGTTGGCCTTCGCCTTCCAGCCCTTCTGCAGGACGCCGATCGCGTACTGGCTGTCGGTGCGGACGAGCAGCGGCTTTCCGGTCTCCTGCACCGCCTCCACGGCGCGCAGGATCGCGGTCAGCTCCGCGATGTTGTTCGTTCCGTCGCCGAGGTACTCGCTGACCTCGATGCGCCGGTCCCCGTCGACGACCACGACCCCGAGCCCCGCCGGCCCCGGGTTGCCCGTGCACGCGCCGTCCGCGTACGCGACCACCTGCCCCTCGGCGGGCGGCGGCGCGGCGTCGTGCGCGGCCTTCGCCGCGGCCTTGCGCGCCTCGGACGTCGTCGCCCTCGGCCCGCTCGTCCCCGCGGACTTCGTCGCGACCTTGGCCTCGCCCTCTTTTTTCTCGACGGCCTCGGCCGGACCACACGCGTCCTCCGGCAGCACCTCGCCCGGGACCACCTTCAGGTTGTCCTCGCGGGCGCCGTATTTCCGCCCGTCGTTCGGCTTGTACCGGATCTCCACGCGACCACCGTCCGAGACCAGGCGGCCCGCCTCGTCGGCCTTCGCGTACACCTTCTGCCCGCGCAGGAGCGCTTTCACCCACGGCACGGCGCGCACCTTGGCACAGAGCAGCCCCCTCACGGAAGCAAAGCGCATGTGTTCCGTCAGGGCGTCGCCCCGTGACAGCCGGCCGTGCCCGTTGTACACGCCCCACTCGTGAACGAGAACGAAGACGCGCGACCCTTCTTTGCGCCTGGCCTCTTCGAGGGGCAGGTGGCCATCGTCACCGGCGGCGGCAGCGGCATCGGCCTCGCGGTGGCGCGGGAGCTCGGCCGGCTCGGCGCCAGCATCGCCATCTGCGGCCGCAAACCCGAGAAAATCGAGGCCGGCCTCGGCGCCTTGCGCGAAGCGGGCCTCGCCGAAGCCCGCACCCTGGGCCTGCCCTGCGACATCCGCGAGCCCGCGCAGATCGAGGCGTTCGTGCGCGCCGTGAAGGAGCGCTTCGGCCGCGTCGACATCCTCGTGAACAACGCGGGCGGCCAGTTCCCGAGCCCCGCCGAGCAGATCTCGCCGAAGGGCTTCGAGGCCGTCGTCCGCAACAACCTGAACGGCACGTTCTACATGACCCGCGAGGTCGCGAACGCGGCCATGATCCCGCAGAAGCGCGGCCGCATCATCAACGTCACGGCCCAGGTCGTGCGTGGCTTCCCCGGCATGGCGCACACCGGCGCCGCGCGCGCGGGCGTCGAGAACCTCACGCGGACGCTCGCGGTCGAGTGGGCCCGGCACGGAATCCGGGTCAACGCGGTCGCGCCGGGCACCATTCGATCGAGCGGCACCGTGCAATACGGCGAGGGGATGCTCGAGGGCGCTCGCAAGGCGACGCCGCTCAAGCGCCTCGGCGACGTGGACGAGGTCGCGCGGGTGATCGTGTTCCTCGCGAGCGAGCGTAACGATTTCATCACGGGCGCGGTGTTCCCCATCGACGGGGGCGCCTCGCTCTGGGGCGACATCTGGCCCATCTCCGACGAGTAGCGTGAGCGCCGGCGATCCCGACCTCGATTCCACGCTCGGGGGCTCCGCTCCGGCGAGCGGCGCTGCGCCCCCGAACTCCCCTGCGCCCGCGCCCGCGCCCGCGCCCCGGACAAACCCGTTTCGTGTCGCCTACACCTGGTGCCGCGAATACGTGCTGGGGTACGACCCCGGGTTTTTCTGGGTCCTCGCCCCCTTCATCTTGCTCTGCATGGTGCTCTACACGCGGGCGCCCACGACGAACTACATCTTCGACGAGCAGGAGGCGCTGCTCGCCAATCCTTACGTCAATGCCACCGGGGGCCTGCGCTACATCGACGCCATCTTCCGCGATTTCTGGGGCTTGCCGCCCGATCGCAGCGTCGGCTCCTACCGCCCCGTCCCCAATTTCCTCTGGCGCGCGCTCTGGGCCGTCTCCAAGCAGCCCTTCTTCCACCATTTCTACAACGTCCTCTTCCACGCCGTGAATGGCGCGCTCCTCTCGCTCGTGACCTTCCGGGTCACGCGGCGTCGGGGCACGGCGTATCTGGCCGGCGCGATCTTCGTCTCCGCCGCCATTCTCACCGAGGCCGTGAGCGGCATCGTCGGTATCGCCGACGTCTTCGGCGGCATGGGCGCCCTGCTCGCCCTGCTCGCCCTCGCCCTGCCGGGCTGGCTCATGCCCGCGGGTGTCTTCTTCGCCCTCCTGTTCGGCCTCTTCAGCAAGGAGAGCGCCGTCGTCTGCGTCCCGCTCGTCCCCTTCGCCGCGCTCGTCTTCGCGCCGCACCTCCACCCCGAGCGCCCCGCGCGAATCCTGCGCACGCTCGCCGCGCTCACGGCCACCGTCTTCGCGTTCGTCCTCTACGTCGAATTGCGCAAACGCTGGTTCCCCTCGCCGACCCCGCAGGAGCTGCTCGAGCCCTTGCCCGAAGGCGCCTCGCTCCTCTCGCGGGCCGCGCGCGCCTTTTTGCTCTGGTTCCACCAGGCCCCGCTCCCCAAAGATCCGCTGAACAACCCCCTCGCCGGCATCGATTTCCCGCACCGCGTCGCCGGCGCGTTGCGCGTCTACTGGCGTGGCCTCGTGCAGGTGGTTTTTCCGCGCACCTTGAGCGGCGATTATTCGTTCCCGCAGGAGCCCGCGCCCGATCGCCTCGTTTTCCCCGAAAGCGTGCTCGGCGGCCTGTTCATGATCGGCCCGCCGCTCGCGGGGATCGCCGCGTGGATCGTCGGCGTCGCCCGCGAGCGCGCGGCGCGCAAGGAGATCGTGCGGCTCGGGCTCGCCAAGACAACCGCGCCGTTCCGTCCTTGGCTCGCCGCGGTCGCGGCTTTGCTCCTCGCGCTCGCGCTCACGAGTTTCCCCCTCGAGGTCTTCGTCCTGCGATCGCGTGGGATCTCCGTCACCGTGCGTGGTTTTCCCTGGGCGATTCTGGCCGTGCCCCTCTTCGCGCTCGCGCTTGGCCTCTTCGCCGACGCCTCGCGCGGCGTGGTCCCGCCCGATTCTCCCGACGCGGCCCGCCCGCTCGGGCGCGCCGGGCTCGGGCTCGTCGCGGTGGGCCTGGTTTGGCTCGTCGTGAGTTATTTCCCGCACTCGAACATCCCGGTTGTCCTGCCGACCGTGCGGGCCGAGCGATTCTGGTATTTCCCGGTCATCGGCACCTCGCTCGTGCTCGCGGTCGCCTTCGCGGCCTTGCACGAGCGCCTCGCGAAGCGCCCGCGGCTCGTGTACGTCGTGCCGGCGCTCTTTTCGGCGTTTCTCGCCTTCCAGTGTGTCAAGGCTTATGCCCACGCCATGGATTACCGGTCCGACCTCACGTTCTGGGAGGCGACGAAGGACGCGGTGCCCAACTCGGCGAAGGCGCACCTCAATTTTTCGGTGATGAAGGGCGCGCGTGGGGACATGGAGACGCGCCTCGCCGAGAGCCGGAAGGCGCTCGAGCTCGCGCCGAAATGGGCGATGGCGCACGTGTATACCGGCGACACGCTCTGCCGCATGCACCGCCCGGACGAGGCGTGGCCGCATTACGAGGAGGGCTTCGGCGCGGGCCCGAACGAGATCGGCCTCATCGCGCTCGGGCTCCAGTGCCTCTGGGACGAGAAGAAGCTGAAGGAGCACGAGGACGCCTTGCGCACGCTCGCCGAGGAGCACCCCGGGACGTGGCTCGCGTACCTCGCGATCGACACGCTCGACAACGGCGAGAAGCACGGCGGCGTCGATCCGAAGCACCGCCCGCGCTCGTACAACGAAGGCCCGAAGGACAACGCGGAGTAACTCTCGCGGCGACAGCGTTCGAAACGAGAAACCCCGCCTCGGTGGGACCGAGGCGGGGTTTTCCTTTTTCAACCGACGGTCAGACGGAGATCACTTGCCCTTGCGGTACGTGTTCCACATGGACTGCATCCGCTGGCTCTGGCCCGCGGTGAAGTGGTCCATGCAGGCGTCGTCGGTGTAGTCCATGAAGTTCTTGATCGGGTCGGCGCCCGAGGACGTCTTGCAGGAGTCGCGGCCCGTGGGGCAGCCATACGCCGCGCTCTTCTCGGCCGGCGTGTCCGAGACGTAGTCGTTGTTCTTCTGGCAGCCGCCCTGGAACGTGTGATAGAGGCCCATCCAGTGGCCGACCTCGTGCGTGCCCGTGTCGCCGAGGTTGTACGGCGCCGCGGAGCCGCCGGGGACCGAGGAGAAGAGCAGGACGACGCCGTCGTCCTTCGGGTTGCTCCCGTAGCTCGAGGGGAACGTCGCCCAGCCGAGCAGGCCGCCGCCCGGGTTCGAGCTGTAGACGTTGAGGGCCTCCGCCGTGCCCTTGCGGAGCGTCTGCTTCATCTGCCTCTCCGCCGTCGTGCCCGGGCCCGCCGTGTACCACGTCGAGTTCGTCGTGCGGTCGACGCTGGCGAGCGTGAACGTCACGCCCCAGGCCGCGTACGCCGCATTGAGGACGTTGATCTGGGCGTCGATCTGCGTCTGCGGGATGTCGCCGTTCGAGATGCCCGAGCCCTTGTTGATGACGTGCCAGTAGACGGGGATGTTCGCGCCGATGGTGGCGTTGAAGTTGTCCTTCCACGGGGCGAGCTGCTCGAACTCGGCCTCGACGGCCTCCGCCTCCTCCGCCGTCAGCTCCTTCGTGCCGCAGGTGCGCACGACGGGGAGGCCGGCCGCTTCCGTCTCGGAACCGACGTCGATGCCCTCGCCGATCTCGGTCGAATCGGCGCTGCAGCCCGCGCCGAGCAGCGCGAAGGCGGAGAAAAGACCCCCGAGAACGACCGTGTACTGAAGATTGCGCATGCGGCTCTCCTTTTGCTGTCGGAAAAAAAAGGACTGCCGCAATGTACAGGGCGCGCGCCACTTCATTCAAGTGAAATCGATTCGAAATCGCATCCATGCCGGGATGCGTAATGACCAGGCATCATATCAATTGTAATCTTGTTGCGATACATGCGGGCGCCCAGCTCGGACGGTGGGACACACGTTTACCAGGGGCGGGACGCGTAAATATCCGAACATGCGGATACTTTGGCTCGACTATGCCAATCGAGGCGTCGCCGCTGTGGCTCAACCCACAGGGGTTGCGGTGTATGTTGCAATCGAGTTGCATCGAATGCATGACGACGTGTCGGCCGCATCCGACTTGTGGTCATTCGTATGACCAGGGGGATCAGTCAATCGTGGCGGAAGATTCCAGCGTTGCCGCTGTACACCACGGCGTCGAGCCGGTGTTCGGGGCGCACGAGCGCGAGCTCGGGGGCCTCGAGGTCCACCTCGATCTCGCCCCCCGCATCGGCAAAACCACACGCGAGCGCGCCGAGCTCGGAGCCGATTCGCCAGAGCTCCTCCGCAGGCGTCCGCCCGCCTTCCCCGCGCAACGTGACGCGCTTGCCCGTGCGCAGCCGCTCGCCGAGATCGATGCAACGAAGATCCTCGAGCGGCGCCGTCACGACATGGCTGTCGATCCCCGCCGAGAGCCGCACCCCCGCGGCCGCGAGCGCCGTCACGTCCGGCAACCCGTCGCCGAGGTCCCGCTCGGTCGTCGGGCACAAGCAAACGAAGGAGCGGCCCTCGCCGAGCAGGCGCGCCTCGTGCGGCGCGAGGTGCGTCGCGTGCACCGCCACGAATCGAGGCGAGAGCACGCCCCGCTCCGCGAGCAGCTCGACCGGCCTTTTCCCCGTCTCCGCGAGGCACGCCGTGATCTCCGCGGGCTGCTCGGCCACGTGCGCGTGCACCATGAGGCCACGCGCCTCGGCGAACGTCGCGATCGGCCCGAGCCAATCGGGCGGGACCGCGCGCACGCTGTGCGGCGCGACGCCGATCCGGACGTCGGGATCGTGCGCCCACCGCGAGGCGAGTGTCTCCACGTCGGCGAGGGCGTGATCGAGCTCGGCGTCGCTGAACCTGCGCTGCGCCCCCTCGGGCGGCCGGCCCGCGCCCGCGCGGTGGTAGATCACGCGGAGGAGCGTGATTCGAAGGCCCTCGGCCTTCGCCGCGCGGATCACCCGATCGGCGAGCACCACACGATCCTCGTACGGCGCGCCGCCCGGCTGGTGATGCACGTAGTGGAACTCGCCCACCGTGCGCACGCCGGCGCGGTGGAGCTCGCGATATGCGACACGCGCGATCGCGAAGATGCTCTCCGGCGTGAGCGTGTTCGCGAGCGTGTACATCGACGTGCGCCAGGACCAGAAATCGTCGGTGCCCGAAGGCCCGGGCCTCTGCGCGTCGCCTCGCATCGCGCGCTGGAATGCGTGCGAGTGTGCGGTCGCGAGGGCGGGCAGGAAAAGACTCTCGTTCATGCGCCTCACTTGCCCCAGTTGACCTTGGGGCGGCCCGGCGGGGTGACGTTCGGCATCACATGGTAGAGCGAGCGCGCGTAGAGCGGCAGCGCCCCGCACGCGGCCTCGCCGAGGTTCTTCTCCTCGTCGGGATCGGTGCGCAGATCGAAGCAGTGGTACTCGGCGTCCCACTCGCGCGCCTGCACCTTGAGCGGCCCTTGCATCGCGCCCCAGTTGCGGAACGAGCACTCCCACACGCCGGTGCAGTTCGTGAGCGGCACGGGCTCGATCGTACGCTCGGGCCGCGTGAGCGGGTGGCCCATCATGCGGCGCCGGAAAGGCACGAGGGCGGGATCGTCCCAGACGCCGAGCAGGTCGAGGAACGTGGGCGCGAGGTCGAGGTGATACACGTACGCGTATTCGGCCGCGCGGATGCTCGCCTCTTCCTCCGGCGCGAGCGTGCCCTCGGGCGCGTCGATCCACGTCGGCACGCGGATCTCCTCCTCGTAGAGCGAGCTCGTGTGCCCCATCTGCCAGTGTTCGCGGAACGACTCGCCGTGATCCGAGGTGTACACGACGACCGTACGCGCGCCCTTCTCGGTCCCGCGCACGTGCCGGAGCAGCTTGCCCACGGCCATGTCCGACAGGTACACGACGTTCTTGTAGTAGTTCAGGAACTGGTCGTTGAGCTCGGGCGCGTTCTTGAACGTGGCCGGCTGGAACGGCGCGTGTTTCTCGTCGTAGACGTAGGGGTAGTGCACGTTCGAGTAGTGCACGACGGCGAAGAAGGGCTCCTCGAGCTCGCCGAACTCCTCGATCACGCGCTCGGTGAGCACGGCGTCGTGCGCGCCCGCGTCGAGGTCCGCCATCGTGTCGAGGTGCGTCGCGACCGCGAAGTGGCTCACGGGGATGTCCTGCACGTAGAGCCGCGCGTTGCCGAAGATGAGGTTCTGGCTCGTCCAGTAGGCGGTGTCGAAGCCCGCCGCCGCCGCGTACTCCCAGAGCAGCGGCACCGAATGCAAGACGGCGCGTGGCTCGGTCGGGCGCACGCCGGACCAGATGTTCGAGATCGAGATCGCCGTCGTCGAGTCGTGCGCGTGCATCTCCATGAGCGGCATGCGGTTCGGCGCGGCCTCGTTCGAGAAGGGCGTCGCGCAATCCCCTTCGGGGTCGTAGGCGACGCACGAGACGTCCGCGCGCTGGCTCTCCTGCAGGATGAGCAGCACGTTGCGAGGCCGCTTCGGCTTCGAGGAGAGCTTCGGGACGGGCTCGGGGCGCCTGCGCTCGACGCGGAGATCGGGCGACTCGTTGGTGATGTCGAGGTTCTCCTTCACCACCGCCGCGAGGCCGTGGAAGTAGATGAGATCCGGCGGCGACGACATGAGGACCCGGTAGCTGACGGGCGTCTTCACCGCGAGGACGAGCACGGCAGGGACGAGGATCGGCGCGACGAGCCGCGGGATCCTGCGAGGCCGGACGAACCTGCGCGCGAGGACGAGCATCCCGATCGAGGCCGCGATCGCGACGAGGACCTCGAAGAGCAACGCGGGGCGGGTGAGCGGGAGGTAGCCGTAAATCGAGTGCAGGACCGACTTCGAATGGATCTGCCCGTCGAGGGAGAGGTAGGTGTTCCACTGCCTGTGGAAGGCCCCCTCGACGCCGAGCGCGACCGAGAAGAGAAGGACGAAGAGCGCCCCCACGACGCCGCGGAAGGGCCCACGCGCGCGCGCGGCCACGTAGAGCAGGACGAACCAGAAGACGAGGCTCTCGGCGAGCCCCCCGGCATATCCGAGCCGGTGCCACCGATCGAGGCGCGCGAGGTGATCGTGCCGCCGCACGAGATCCGTGACGAGCACCCAGAGGGCCGGCGCGAGCAAACAAAGCAGGCCGAAGACCCTGCGCCGACGCCGAATTTGCTTCCGCCGCTGCCCCGCGGGGCCGAGCTTTCGTTTGCTCTTCACGTCCCGTTCACTTCGCGAGGCCCGGCAGCCCGCCGTGGAGCGCCTCCGCGCGCGTGGCCATGTCCCCGCACGCCGCGGCGCCGAGATCACGGAGCTCCTTCGGATCCGCGAGCACGTCGTAACAATGCCAGGCCGTGTCCCACTCGCGCGCCTCGAGCTTGAGGTTCTCGCGCATCATGCCCCAGTTGCGGAACGCGCAGCCCCACACGCCCGAGCAGTTCGTGAGCGGCACGGGCTCCGTTCGTTCGATCGGGCCGAGCAGGCTCTTGCCGATCATCGCGGCATACCAGCGCGAGAAGCCGCCCTCGTGCTCGAGGCCGAGCATGTCGAGGATCGTCGGCGCGAGGTCCGTGTGGAACACGATGCGCTCCTCGTGCGACACGAGCGCGGCCCGCTCGGCCTCGGTGAGCGTGCCCTCGGGCGCGTCGATCCAGGCCGGGACGTGGATCTCCTCGTCGAGCACCGCGCCCGTGTGCCCGAGCTGCCCGTGCTCGCGGAACGACTCGCCGTGGTCCGAGGTGAAGATCACGATCGTGCGCTCGCCGAAGGGCTGCTCCCGGACGAAGCGCAACATCTCGCCGATCGTCTTGTCCTGCAGGTGCACCGCGTCGAGGTAGTAGTTGCGGTACGCCTCGTTGTCCTCGGGCGCCTTGCTGTCCTTCGCGGGCTGGAAGGGCGCGTGCTCGGGATCGATGCGGTAGGGGATGTGCGTGTTGCCGTAATGCGCGACGGCGAAGAAGGGCTCGCGCATCTCGCGGATCTCCTCGCGGATGCGCTCGGTGAGCAGCTCGTCGTCCGCGCCGAGATCCATGTCCGCGAGCGGATCGAGGTCCGTGGCGCCGGTCTGGTGCGAGGTCGGCAGGTCCTGCACGTAGAGGCGCGAGTTCGCGAACATCATGTGGTGGCTGGTCCAGTACGCCGTGTCGTAGCCGGCCGCGGTCGCGTAATCGAAGAGCAGCGGATACCCGTGCAGATCCTCGCGCGAGGCCGTCGGCGGCAGGCCCGACCAGAGCACCGCGAGCGAGATCGCGGTCGTCGAGGCGTTCGAGCGCATCTGGCGCAGCGGGATGCGGTCCTTCATCGCGGCGTTCGTCGCCGGCGAGAAGGGGCAATCGTCCGTCGGGGCAGAGCAGTGCGCGTCGGCGCGAACGCTCTCGGTGATCACGAAGAGCACGTTCGGCCGCGCGACGCGTGCGCCGCTCGGCAGGGCCGTGGCGCGAGGCAGCGCGGGCGGCGTGCGCAAGCCGGGCCGCACGTGCTCGGGCGGCCGGAGGCCCGTGATCTGCTCGAGCACGCCGCCCATGGCGTGGAGGTAGATCACGTCGGGCGTCGAGGCCTGCACGGTGCGGTAGGAGCAGGGGATCACGAAGCCGAGGGTGATCACGATCGGCGCGAGGATCCGGGCCGCGCGTGCCGCCCGCGTGTGCCTCGGCCGCACGAGCCTGCGCGCGGCGAAGACCAGCGCCGCGGCGCAGACGAGCGGCGGCGCGATGGCCGAGGCGAGGTTGCCGCCGTCGGCGCGCAGGTGCCCGACGACGCTCTCCGAGAACGACGTCGCGAAGAGGAGCGCGTCGAGGTTCACGTACGTCGAGTAACAACGCTGGAAGTAGATCTGCACGCCGAGCGTGAGCGTCGCGAGCAGCACGAAGAGCGAGGCCGAGATCCAGCGCAGGGCCCCGCGCCGCGCGGACGCGGAGTAGAGCAGGAGGCCCCAGAGGATCGCGCTCTCGACGATGGCGAAGGCGTAACTCGCCACGTGTTTGCCGCGCAGGTCGAGCAGCCTCCCGCCGCGGATCGTGATGTCGACCGCGAGGACGAGCACGACCGGCGCGAGCAGCACGAGCCAGGCGAGGAGCCGCCGCGCGCGGGCCAGGCGGCGGAGCTTCTGCGACCTCGGCGCGAGGGACGCGGGCTCGCTCGTCCTTGCGCCTTCCGCGCTGGGCTCGAGGGGGTAGTTCGTCGCGGACACGGAGATCGCCATCCTAGCTCAGATCACGGCTCTGCGACGAGCTGGTGACGTGTTCGTGTCGGCGCGAGCCGGGCGACGGGGCAGAGCCGCTCCGACATCGCGCCGAAAGACGCGCGAAATTCGCGCAAAGGTCGTCTGCGCGCGAACACCCACACATGCGCCTCGCGCGCAAGCAAATTGAACGATCCTGCGACGCGTCGACGGGAGAGCGCGTCGCGTCGCGGCGTGGCACCACCCGCCCCTGCGGCAGGCGAGCGGCCCCGCGTGGACGAGCATTTTATTCCTTCGATTGTGTGAGCGTCGTATTGCGTCGCGTCGTGCGCCGAGCGCAGTGACGATAAATGTCCTACACGATTTTGGATTTATTGGTTGCGTGTCGCCATGTGAAATGTAATGGTCGGTGTCGTTGATTGCGGCGATGCCGGCGGCCGCTCTCAGCGTGATATCGACCTTCGATTCAAGTCAGGAGGCATTCCATGGCTCTCAAGAACCTCGGTTCCCTCACGTCCGACGAGCGCAAGGCGGTCATCAACAGCCTGGTCCCGCAGCTCAGCGACGCCGAGCGCAAGGAGCTCTCGCTGTCGGGCCGCGTCTCGGGCACGACGTCCATCGTCGAGACGCCGGAGTGGTCGATCAACTTCGGTTGCTCGGTGAAGGAGGCGTAGACCGCCTCATCCGCTCCGCGAGGTCGGGCGCGCCGCGTTGAAATGCGGCGCGCCCGGCCCGCGGGCCTCCGTGATCGATGAAAGGAGGATCGGCATGCAGACGAATTCGACGGGTAACGGCGACCTCTCGGAGCTCGCCATGCGAGGCGTGGACATCTTCCTCGATGGTTATGCGCGCGTCGACGAGCGCACCGGCGTGGTGATCGCCGTCCACGCGGCCTGCGCCGAGGCGGGCGCGTGGATCGCGGCGACGCTCGAGCTCAACAAGATCCCCTTCGAGGCCTTCGGATTCTCGCACCGCGACGATACACGATTCGAGGAGGACCTCACGCGGAGCCTCGCGCGGCTGCGCGCGGCGGCCCACGTCGAGCGCACCACGATCATCGTCTGCGAGCTCTCGACCGTCTCGTTCAGCCGCGTGCTCCGCCGCGCGATCGCCGCGGATCGCGAGCACACGTCGGTGCACCGCCTCGTCAACTGCACGTCCGACCTCTTCGAGCTCGGCTTCCAGGTCTCCGCCCACGATCAGCGCCGTATCAATGCCGAGGCGCTCCACAAGCTCGGCCGCGCGCGTCGCCTGCAGATCACGTCGAAGGGGGGCACCGACCTCGAGGTCATGCTCGATCCCACGCGTTATCGCTGGATGAGCAACCACGGCACGCCGGGGCTGGGCGAGATCCTGGTCCTGCCCGCGGGCGAGGTGAACACGTTTCCGGCGGTCATCCGCGGCCGGCTCGTCGCCGACGGCGCGTTCAACTACAACTTCCACACCGAAATCGACGCGCGCCTCGCCGAGAGCCCCGTCACCATCGAGATCGAGGACGGCAAGATGGCCTCGTACCATTGCGACCATCCGGCTGTCTCGGCCTTGCTCGCGGAGGTCTTCGCCGAGGTCGCGTCGCGCAACGTGGGCGAGCTCGGGTTCGGGACGAACGTCGGGATCACCCGGTTCATCCCGATGAATTCGCACCTCAACGAGCGTCACCCCGGCGTGCACATCGGTTTTGGTGAGCACGGCCAGCCCGGCCGTGTCGCCTTCCAGGCCTTGCGACACCTCGACCTCGTCTTCGACGACGCGCGTGTCCTCATCGACGGTAACGACGTCTTCGAGCGGGGCTCGCTCGTCCCGACCGACGCGGTGCACCCCTCGGATACGCACGGCGAGGATACGGAAGGCGTTCATGGAAAAGGTTAGCCATTACCTCACGGTCAGCGATCACGCGTATTCGCCGCCGGGGAGCGGATCGTCGCGCCTCGTGCTGAGCGGGCGGACGGGCAAGCTCCTCTTCGTGCCGGACGAGGTCGGCCGGGATCTGCGTGCGCGGGTGGTGCCCGCGAGGAACGAGGCGCTGCTCGACGAGCTGCGCGCGGCGGAGATCGTCGTGCCGGCCGAGCAGGACGAGCTCGAGGCGCTCGTCGCGAGAAACGCGCGCGCCACGGAGAGCCCGTCCGCCGCGACGTTCACGCTGCTGCCTTCGTCGTATTGCAACATGGGCTGCGATTATTGCGGTCAGACGCACCAGCGCGGCGGCCTCGGCGAGGAAGGCGAACGCGCGACCATCGCGCGGATCATCGCCGCGATGGAGCGGCCCGGCCTGCGCAGTATTCGCGTGAACTGGTTCGGCGCGGAGCCCATGACGGGGTACAAGTCCATCCTGCGCATCAGCGACGCCGTCGTCCCCGCCGCCGAAGCGCGCTCGGTGGAGTACGCCTCGTACATGGCGACGAACGGCACGCTCCTCTCCATCGAGCGCCTGCGCGCATTACACACGCGCGCTCGACTGCGCGCGCTCGACGTGACGCTCGACGGTCCGGCCGCGACGCACGATCGGCACCGTCCGCTGCTCAATGGCCGCGCGAGCTTCCGCGTGATCACCGGGATCCTCCGCGCGGCGCTCGACGAGCCCGACCTCGCGGGCCTCGCGTGGCGGCTGCGGACGAACATCGACAACCGGAACGCAGAGTTCGTCGGGGCATACCTCGACGAGATGAAGCGCCTCGGCTTCGATCACCCGAACGTGAGCTTCGACCTCCAGGCCGTGTATTCCTGGTCGAACGACGTCTCGGCGATCGAGCTGGAGAAGGAGCTGTTCGCGGACCTCAAGGTGTCGTGGATGGTGCAGATGTTGCGCCTCGGCCTCCGTTTTCCCGTCGTCCCTGCCAAACCCAGGCCCGTGACCTGTGTCGCGATGCGGACGACGGACGAGGTCATCAGCAGCTCCGGCTCCCTCTTCGCCTGCACCGAACACCCGCTCGTGCCGCGACACGAACGCGAAGATGTGCTCGGTCGCCTCGACGCGCCGCCGGCCCAGCAGCGCAGGCGCGGCTCGCTCGCCCTGTTCACCGAGCACGTGCGGGAAAAACGCTTCCCGTGTCATCAATGCGCGATCTTCGGGATCTGCGGCGGGGCGTGCCCGAAGCACTGGTACGAGGGGCACCCGGCTTGTCCCGACCACAAGTACAACATGCAAGCGCGCCTCGACATCCACGCGCATCTCCACGGCATGCGGATCCTCTGACGAGCGCGCTTGCAGGCTGGGGAAAAACCTGCTTGGGAGCAGGGTAGAGCGATGTCGACGACGACCGAGCCGACCGAACACGCGCGCCTCACGCTGGAGCTCGAGGCCGCGCTCCTGCGCGAGCTGCGCTCGACCTACCAGGACCTGAACGCCACGCATTTCCGGCGCGCGCTGAAGATCCCGACGATCGAGCTCGGCGACGCGGAGCGCTTCCTCGGGCGCTGGCACCGCGAGACGCGCTGCATCGAGATCGGCCGGCGGCTCGTGCTCGAGCGGCCGTGGGGGGTCGTGGTCGAGGTGCTCAAGCACGAGATGGCGCATCAGTACGTGCACGAGGTGCTCGGCCAGACGAGCGAGCAGGCGCATGGCCCGGCCTTCCGCGGCGTCTGCGAGCGCCTCGGGATCGACGCGCACGCCTCGGGCCTGCCCGACGCGAAGGAGGCGGAGCCGGGCGAGGCGCGGGTGCTCGAGCGGATCACGAAGCTGCTCGCGCTGGCGGAGAGCGCGAACGTGAACGAGGCGCAGGCCGCGATGAACGCCGCCCAGCGCTTGATGCTCAAGTACAACATCGACAGCGTCGCGGAGCGGCAGGCGCGGGGGTACGGCTTCCGGCACCTCGGCAAGCCCACGGGCCGGGTGACCGAGGCCGAGCGGCGGCTCGCGTCGATCCTGGGCAAGCACTTCTTCGTCGAGGTGATCTGGGTGCCGGTGTACCGGCCGCTCGAAGGCAAACGCGGCAGCGTGCTCGAGATCTGCGGCGCGCACGCGAACCTCGAGATGGCGAGTTACGTGTACGCGTTCCTGACGCGCACGGCCGAGCAGCTCTGGCAGGCGCACAAGAAGCTGAAGGGGCTCGGGGGCAACCGCGATCGGCGCACCTTCGTGGCGGGCGTGATGGCCGGGTTCGACGAGAAGCTCGGGGCGCAACGCGAGATCAACACGAGCGAGGGCCTCGTCTGGGTGAAGGACGCCGACCTCGGCCGGTACTACCGGCAGCGGCACCCGCGCATCCAGCACGTGAAGTACGCGGGTGGTCCGCGCTCCGAGGCGCACGCCGAGGGGCGCGCGGCGGGCAGGCGGATCGTGCTGCACAAGCCGGTGGGGCAGGGGCCGAGCGGGGGAGTTCGGCTGCTCCCGGGCAAATCCTGATCAGGAACAACAGAAAAAATCGCGCCCCTCGACGAATACGAGCGCCGCGAGATCCTTGCGGATCAAGTCCCGCGCGCCGCGCGCGCCCACCGCGACGAGCACGAGGTGCCTCGTGGGATCGAGCGACGTCTTGGCGGTGATCGGCGCCCCGCGCGCCGTGCGGCCGATCTTCTTCGGATCGATGTCCACGAACGCCGCGGCCTTCGCGCCCTCGGCCGCGAGCGCGCGCGAGAGCTTGCGCCCCGTCGGCCCCGCGCCCCACACCACGAGCGCCCGTGGATCTCGCGCGAGGCGCGGCGCGAGGTAGTGCGCCTTCGCCTCGATGAACCGCTGGATCGCGTAACGACCGTCGCGGAACGTCGCGCGGCCTGGGTGGTGTCGCCAGCGCAGGAGCGTCCGATCCACCTTGGCGAGCCCGAAGCCCGCGGCGTGTAGCCGCAACCAGAGGTCGTAGTCCTCGGGCCAGTGCACGTCGCGGAACGCCCCCACGGCCTCGAACGCCTCGCGCCGCAACATCACGGACGGGTGGCAGAGCGGGGCCTCGACGTAGATCTCGCGGTCGTGATCCTCGGCCGTGACGATCGCGTTTTGCCACGCCACGTACCGCGCGAGCCCCTCGCCCACGGCCTCGTCCGGGAAGGGCTCGACCCGCGTCCCCACGACGCCGAGCCGCGCGTTCGCCCGGAGCGCGTCGACCTGCAGCCCGAGCCTGCCCGGCAGCGAGATGTCGTCCGCGTCCATCCGCGCGAGGAACGGCGCGCGTGAGGCCGCGTGCGCCGCGGCGAGGGCGCGCGCGATCCCCACGCCGCCCGTGGCGAGCGGCACGACGCGGGCGTCTCGCGTGGCCAGGCGCGCCACGATCGCGGGGCCTGCGTCCGTCGAGCCATCATCCACCGCGAGCACCTCGATCGGCACCTCCCGCTCGGCGAGGATGCCGGCGAGCGCCTCTTCGAGCGTCGCTCCCGCGTCGCGGTAGGGGATCAGGACGGAGACGAGCGGCGACACGAGAGCCGCGGGAGTTATGGCTGCCTGCGGCTCTTGCGCAACGAATCCCCGGTCGCGAGCCACTCGCGCGCCTCTTGCTCGTCCGTGAAGCGCCGCAGGAACTTGTCCGCGCCCGTCTCGCGGGCGAGGCGGCTCATGTGCAGCGCGAGCACCTCGCTCTCGAGCACGCTCGCCATGCGCCGCACGTTCATGCTCTTGGCGAACTCGTGCACCTCGCGGATCTCCTCCACCACGTCGGGTGACGCGGGCCGGAAGCGACGCATGTCGCCGAAGATCTTGAGCTCGGGGCCCGTCATCGTGATGGCCGAGCGCCGCAGCTCCGCGACGAACTGCTTCATCTCGTCGAGCTGCACGAGCCCCTCGAGCGAGACCTCGATCAGCGTGTTCAGCTTGTCGAGCTTGATCTGGAACATGCGCGGCGCTCCCCGGGCCGAGGCGACGATACCACGCCCGCGCGCTCGTCCGAAACCTGCGGCGCGCGCCTCGCCGCGCCGCTCACTTCTTCCACTTGCTGAGGTGCGTGATGTACCAGCGGCCCTGCCAGGAGATGATCACGCGCACCTCGAGCGACTGCGTCTTGTCGTCGATCTTGTAGCGGAGCTTCCCGCGGAACGAGCGGTAGTAGCCGATCTTGTTGCCCTCTTCGCCGGGCGGCACCCACTTCGGCGTCGAGCCGAGCTCGAAGCCCTCGAACGTCGCGCCTTCCCACGAGGCGCGTTTCTTGTGCAGGGCGTGGATGTCCTTCGCGTACGTCCGGTGGAGCTGCGCCCAGTACTTGTCCGGGCCCTTCACGTCCTTCAGCGAGACGAACGGCTCCTTCGGGAACCAGAACGCCTCGCCGCGCGCCGGATCGTCGCTCTTGATCGCCTCGAAGAGATCTGCCGCGCGCTTCTGCAGCTCCTCGCTCTCCTTCGGCGGCAGGACCTTGTTGTCCTTCACGAAGGGCGCCTCTGCCTCGGCCGCGTCGCTCGCCGCGTCCGCGAGCTCGGCCGCCTGCGCGTCCCCCGCGCTCGCGTCTTCGGGCGGCGCGGACGCGTCCACAGCGCCGCTGTCCGCCGCTGCCGGGGCAGGCGGCGGCGCGGCGGCGCTCGTCACGGCAGCGGTGGTTTCTTTCTTGGGAGGCTCCGAGGGCGCCTGCGTACTCGTGCACGCGGAGAGCAGCGCGAGCACGCAGGCGAGGGGGAGCGAGAGGCGCGGGCGCAGGGAGATCACCGGTCCTTTTCGAGGATGATGAGCTGCACGCGCCGGTTCTTCGCGCGTTGCGCGGCCGTCACGTTCGGGCCGAGCGGCTTGCTCTGGCCGTAGCCCTTCGCCACGAGGCGCGAGGCGTCGACGCCCGCCGCGACGAGCCAGCTCCGCACGGCCTGGGCGCGCTGCTCGCTGAGCGCCTGGTTGCGCTCCGGCGTGCCCGTGTTGTCCGTGTGGCCCTGGATCTCGATCTTGCGGATCTTCGGGTTCTGCTGGAGCACGTCCGCGATCTCCTCGAGCAGCGTGTTCGAGTCGCCGAGGATCTTCGCCGAGTCGCTCTCGAAGTGCACCTGCCGCGAGATCTTGATCTCGTTGCCCTGCACCTTGACGTTCGCGGCGCGCGCGGCCGGGCGCTTGTTCATCGCGAGGGTGAGCTTCGCCTCGTCGTTCAGCCGCACCTCTGCCTCGTTCAGGTGGTTCATGAAGCCCGCGGCCTCGGCGCGGACCTTCGCCCCGCCCGTCGGCACGTCGCGGAACGTCACGGCGCCCTTCGCGTCGGCCGTCGCCGTGCGCTCCTTGCCCGTCGCGTCCGTCACGCGCACGACCGCCGCCGGGATCGGCTCGCCCGACTCGGCGTCGCGCACCACGGCCGAGATCGCGCCGATCTTCGGCAGCGCCTCGAGCGCGCAGTCCACGTCCACGATCGTCGGCCCTTGCTGCGGCGTCGGCGTCGCGGGGGCCGGCGGCGGCGGCTGCTGCGGCAACGCGCCGGGTTGCCCGAACTGCCCCGGCGGCTGGAACTGTCCGGGCGGCTGGAACTGCCCGGGCGGCTGGAACTGTCCCGGCTGCTGCCCGAACTCTCCCGTCGCGCCGAACAGACCCGGCGCGGGTTGCGCGGGCTGCGCGGGCTGCGCCTTCGGGAGCGTGGGCGGCGGCGGCGCGACCACGGTCGCCTGGCACGTCGTCGGCTTGAAGCCCTGCGCGCGGACCGAGAACGTGTACGTCCCCGGCTCGAGGTGCCGCGTGAGGAACGTGCCCGCCGCGCTCGTCGCGTACGGCGGATCCTGGTTGCCCTCGATCGTGACGATCGCGTCGGGGATCACGGCCTCGGGCTTGTTCGTCTCGTGCACCGTGCCGCGGACGAGCGACTGCGGCGCCGGCAGGATCACGGGCTCCGGCGGCGGCGGGGGCGGCGGCGGGGGCGGCGGGGGCGGCGGCGGCGGCGGCTCCTGCGTGTCGTACGCGTACGACATGCCGAGGTAGGCGGTCCACGGCGCTTGCGGCGCGACCTCCTCGATGAACACCGACGTCGCCGAGAGGCCGATGTCCACCGCTGCGTGCGCCGACAGGCCGCGGAACGCCTTGCTGAACGGCGTCACGCGCGCGCCGATCGTCAGGCGCGAGGGGACGCCCCCGTAGCCGGGCCCGCCTGCGCTCGTCGGATCAGCCGCGGCGAAATCGGCGAGCCCGAGGCAGACGTCGCCGCGCGAGACGCGGCCCGTGTGGCACTCGTAGCCTTGCCGGTTCACCGGGATGTCGACCGTGTACTCGATGTACGGCTGGGCGAAGCGGAACGGCAGCTCGACGCCGAGCCACGGCTGGAAGAAGTCGACGCGGTTGATCCCGAGGCCGAAGCGCTCGATGCGCGAGATCGGCTGCCGGTCGCGGCCGTCGCGGAACTCGAGCGCGCGCCCCTCCTCCACCTCGCGCACGAGCTGACCGGAGTTGTCGACCTTGTAGCCGATGTTCAGGTTCACGCGCAGCGGGAAGCCCTGACCGCCGGGCTTGCGCAGATCCATGCTCGCGAGGGCGCGGAAGAGCGCGCTCGTGCCTGCGCCCGAGACGCCCACGCTGCCCGTGCCGTTCATCAGGAAGAGCTGCGCCTCGGCGCCGAAGCTGAAGTACGTGCCCACGCGCGAGGGCGTGAACGCCTTCAAGCCGAAGTTCGTGTCGCCGAGGACCTGCAGGAGCTGGGGCTTGCCTTGATCGTTCGAGTTCGCGTACGTGCGGATCGACGCGAACGCCTCGAGGAACGAGAACGGCGTGGCCGAGAGCGCGAAGAACGCGCCGACGTGGCTCGCCGAGTCCGCGAGGTTCTCGCGGTTGCAGGTGATCCGCTGCCCGGCCGCGGTCGACAGCTCCGGATCACAGAGAAAGTTGGAGGTCGAAAAGAAGTCGCTGAGGAACGAGACGCGGAACGTGCCCTTCGCGCCCGAGCCGGCGAACGAGGTCCGCAAGAGGCCCGTCGAGCCGAACGAGTTCGGCTGCTCGATCAGCGTACGCGCGCGCTCCTCGAGCTCGTCGACCTTGGGCGCCTCCGGCGCGGGCGCGAAGGCGGCCCCCGGCTCGGGAGGGAGCGGCCCCTGCTGCCCGGGAGGCGGCCCGAACTGCCCCGGCGGCGGCCCGAACTGCCCTCCCGGCGGAGGCCCGAACTGCCCCGGCGGCGGCTGGAACTGCCCTCCCGGCGGCGGCTGGAACTGCCCTCCCGGCGGCGGCTGGAACTGTCCTCCCGGCGGCGGCTGGAACTGCCCGGGCGGCGGCTGGAACTGCCCCGGCGGCGGTTGAGGGCCGAAGGGTTGCTGCGCCTTCGCATCCGCGGTGACCAGGAGCAGGGAGGCCATGGCGGGAAGCGCGGTGAGCGCGACGAGCCGCAGCGGCTCGGCAAAGCGGGCGTTCTGAAGCGTACGCATCGACCCTCGGAAGGCAGGGGGGAGGGGTCTCTCCCCCCACGGGAGCGGACCGTCCTCGCTGCGCGGGCCGTTGTACCATTACCGCCGGGAAAGCAGGAAGTATCCGGTGGGGTCCCGGTACGGATCGCGACCACGCCGCGCAACCACCCGTGCTATCCAGGGCCCAGCATGGGTTCCCGCGGCCGGATCTTGATCGTGGACGACGAGGCCAACGCGCGGGCTGCGCTCGCCGAGATCCTGCGCGAAGAGGGGTACACGACCGAGACGGCGGCGGACGGCTTCAAGGCCCTCGGCAAGCTCGAGGAGTTCCAGCCCGACGTCGTCTTGACGGACCTCAAGATGCCGGGCCTCGACGGCATCGGCCTCATGGAAAAGGCGCAGGAGGCGCGGACGGCGGCGACGTTCGTGGTGATGACGGCCTTCGGCACCATCTCGAGCGCCGTCGAGGCCGTCAAGAAAGGCGCCTACAACTACCTGACGAAGCCCCTGGACTTTCAGGTCCTCGAGGTCGTCGTCGAGCGCGCCGTCGAGCAAGCGCGCCTGCTGCAGGAGAACTCGCGCCTGCGGCAGAAGCTGCGCGAGCGCAACGCCTTCGGGCACGTGATCGCCTCGCACCCGGGCATGGTCAAGCTGATCCGGCTCGTCGAGCAGGTCGCGCCGAGCCGCGCGAGTGTGCTCATCGTCGGCGAGACCGGCACGGGCAAGGAGCTCATCGCCGAGATGATCCACCGCGGCAGCCCGCGCGCGAAGGCGCCGCTCGTGCGGCTGAACTGCGCGGCGCTCAGCGAGTCCTTGCTGGAGAGCGAGCTCTTCGGCCACGAGAAGGGCGCGTTCACGGGCGCGGTCGGTCGGCGCGAGGGCCGCTTCGAGCAGGCGAACGGCGGCACCTTGTTCCTCGACGAGGTCAGCGAGATCCCGCTCGCCACGCAGGTCAAGCTGCTGCGGTTCCTGCAGGAGCGCACGATCGAGCGTGTCGGCGGCAACGAGACCTTGAAGGTCGACGTCCGCATCATCGCGGCGACGAACAAGGACCTCCGCCAGCGCATCGCGGAGGGCCAGTTCCGCGAGGACCTCTACTACCGGCTCAACGTCGTCACGCTGGAGATCCCGCCGCTCCGCCAGCGCGCGAGCGACATCCCCGAGCTCGCCGCGTTTTTCCTCGGCCGTTACGCCGAGGAGAACGGCAAGCGCATCGAGGGCTTCACCGACGACGCCCTCGCCGCGCTCGCGGCCTACAACTGGCCGGGCAACGTGCGCGAGCTCGAGAACGCGGTCGAGCGCGCGGTGGTCCTCTGCGAAGGCCCGCGCGTGGAGCGTCGCCACCTGCCTGCCTCGCTCGCCGCGGGCGGCGGTGAAGGCGTGATGCCTCCGATCCCCGGCAGCACGATCTACGACCTGGAGAAGTACGCGATCCTGCGGACGCTCGAGGCGTGCAAGGGCTCCACCTCGAAGGCCGCGACGATCCTCGGCATCAGCCCGCGCAAGATCCAGTACAAGCTCCACGAGTACACGAGCAGCGTGCCCGGCGCGCGTCGCGAGGGCGGCGAGGAAGGCGCATGAGTGAATCCGCGGCCATCGACGTGAGCGGCGGCGCGGCGGGCGAGGCCGCCGCGGGCGAGACGCTGATCGAGGTGCGGGGCCTGAAAAAGACCTTCCACGTGGGCCTCTTCAGCCGTCGCGTGGAGGCGGTGAAGGGCGTCGACTTCGACGTGCGTCGTGGCGAGATCTTCGGCTTCCTCGGGCCCAACGGCGCGGGCAAGACCACGACGATCAAGATGCTGACGGGCCTCATCAAGCCCACGGGCGGCGAGGCGTTCCTCTTCGGCGCGCCCGTCCCGAGCGCGGAGGCGCGTCGCCGTCTCGGCTTCTTGCCGGAGAACCCGTACGTCTACCCGTACCTGACCCCGCGCGAGTTCATCACGCTCTGCGGCCGTCTCTCGGGCCTCTCGGGCGCGAAGCTCGCGTCACGGACGCAAGCGATGCTGGCGAAGGTGGGCATCGCCTACGCGGCCGATCGCCCGGTGCGTCGTCTCTCGAAGGGCATGCTGCAGCGGACGGGGCTCGCCGCGGCGCTCGTGTCGGATCCGGAGCTATTGGTGCTCGACGAGCCGATGAGCGGCCTCGACCCCGTGGGCCGCAAGGAGGTGCGTGATCTCATCCTGGAGGAGCGCGCCGCGGGCCGGACGATCTTCTTCTCGACGCACATCCTGAGCGACGTCGAGGCGATGTGTGATCGCGTGGCCATCCTGCGCGAAGGCCGCGTGGTCGTGCGCGGCGCGCTCCGCAAGCTGCTGCGGGGCGACGTCTTGCGCACCGACGTGACGCTCGCGGGCGCGAGCGCGGCGCTACGTGAGGCGCTCGCGCAGCAAGGCCACGGCGTGCGAGAGCGCGCGGACGTGGTGGTCGTGGAGGTCGAGGGCGAGAAGCAGGTCGGTGACGTGCTGCGGGCGGCGCTCGAGGATGGGGCGCAGGTGCTCGAGGTGGTCCCGCGGCGGGAGACGCTGGAGGATCTGTTCATGCGGCGGGCGCTGTAGCGCGGGAGGCGTTGCGCTGGGGCGCTGCCCCAGGCCCCGGCAGGGGTTGTCCACCCCTGCACCCGGACCAGGCACGGCCTGGACCGAGGGGGGAAGAACTGCGCGATGCGCAGTTCTTCCCACGGGCCCGTGAGAGCCGAGCGTTAGCCCTCGCCGATGGACGCTTCGAGCTCAGCCATTCGCGCGGCGAGCTCCTCGGCGGCCTTCTTGGCGGCGGCGAGCTCGGCCTTCTTTTGCGCCTTCTCCGCGTCAGCCTTGGCGCGCGCGGTGGCCTCCTCCTGCGCCGCCATTTCGTCGCGCTGCTTCTTCATGGCCGAGAGCTCCACCTCGGCCGCGGCGATACGCCGGTCGAGCTCCCTCACCGTGAGCCGCTCCGCGCTCGACCCCGAACGGAAGAAAGAATCGGCCCAGCCGGCGCCGAGGTCGGGGTTCTTGTGCTGGATCTCGCCGAGCTTGCCATACAGCGACTTGCGCAGCGCATTAAATGCGTCGATGCATTGCTTGCGCGTGCCCACGGCGCGGAAATCGGCGATCTTCTGGTTCACCACCCCCTGCGCGGCCGTCTTCTGATCGGCGCGCTCCACCGTGAGCGCGAGCTCGTTACCGACATTCTGGAGCTGCACGCTCGTCGAGGCCACGAGCGAGGGCGGCCACAGGCGCATGGTATCGAGCTGCCCGCCGAGGATGGGGCGCTTGAGGTCGCTCGGCCTTTGATGCGCGAAGTAATGGACGTAGGGCATGGCGCCGCGATCATTCTTCGCCTCGATGAGCGAGAGCGCCGCGACGGTATCGGTGAGCCGATCGAGGTCGTCGTCCACGAACTCCACGCCGGCGTTCGCCTCGAAGCGCTCGCCGATCAAAACGAGCTCCTCCATCAAGGTAGCGTCGAGCGTCGAGCGAAAGGCGTCGAGCTCCGGCACGAGGAAGGAGGTGAGCGGATGCGCCGCGAGGCGCCCGCGTGTGAAGAAGAACTCTTCGTACAGGGTCAAAATCCCCGTCCGTGCGACGAGGGTCACGATGCCAGCCATGGCAGGCACCCTACAGGAGCCCTCGTGCAGGCCGCAACCCCAAAAAACTGGCCGGACGGGGGGCGTCGAGCCTCGACGACGATTATTGATCCGCCGGAGGGCCGAGGCGCGCGTCGCGGGGCGAATTTGGGCGGCCGATCGACGGTCGTCGAGGGTCGGCCGGCGTCGGCGGGCGGCCGACTGGCTCTCGTCGAGGGTCGACGGGTACCGGCGGGCGGCCGACTGGCTCTCGTCGAGGGTCGACGGGCGTCTACAGGCGGCCGACTGGCTCTCGTCGAGGCTCAGCGGGTGGCGGCAGGGCGGCCGACGGGCGCACGTCGAGGCTGACGCGGGGCGCGCGGGAGGCCATTTCGACGCGTCGAAGCCACACGACGGCGGATCGGGCGGCCGACGGAGGCCGGTGAAGCGCGCGGGGGTGATGCGGGCGGCCGAAAAGGGAGGGCGACGCTCGACGGGTGCCGTCCGGCCGAGCAAAAACGGGCGTCGAGGTTCGAGGCGGGGGGAAGGGCGCGCTGGAGGGGGGCGGGCGTGGCGGATGGAGGCGTCGAGCCGGTCGTGAGGCTCGGTCGCGGACAGACTACGTCCGTGCGTCCCGTCTTTTGTCTTGCCCGACCCGTTCGTCCCCCTGATAGATAGGGCCAGACCTCATCCGAGGAGGGGATTCCAGATGAGACGAGGGGATTTCTTCGTCGCGGCGCTCGTCGTCGCGGCGTTCGTCGCATTCTTGTGTGTTTTGCCCGGGTGCGCCGCGTCGCGCGACCCGATCATGGCCCGGGTCTTCGAGGCGCCGAACGTCATTCACGTCTGCGTGCGTCCGCCGAACGTGCCGAAGAATCAGGCGTCCTGGGCCGTCACCGCCAGCGGCGGTCCCCTGACCGCGCCCTCGGAGGTGGACATCGCGAGGCGAAATGGCCTCGCGGTGTACGTGTTCGACCCGAATGCCCCTCCCCGGAGCGCGAAGCTCTTGCCGATTCCGCATCATCGGCTCGAATGCCCGGCGCCGCCGAAGCCTCGTGTCGTCGTGGCGAAGGTGGAGGGGGAAGGCGAGAAGAAGAAGGAGGAGACCAAAAAGGCCGAGCCCTCGAAATCGAAGCCGCGGCCGATTGCGAAGCGGTTCGAGCGGTGTCCCGAGGCGGGGCAGGTGCGGCGGCGCGGCGGCACGGGCTCCCGTCCCTGCACGAGGGTCCTCGTCAAGCGACCAAGCCCGGAGCCCGTCGTGGCGGAAAACCAGCCGCCCCCGCCGGGGCCAAAGGATCCGAGAGAGATGGGCCCGGGTGAAGTACAAACCTTCGACTGGGACGACGCCTGGAGGTTGCCCCCGGAGGATGCGACGCTTCTCGACCGAGCCTACGAGTGCGCCCACGGTGTTTGCCACGCCCGGCACAAGAACTTCGCGCCGAATGCGGGGAAGCCCGCCGGGAAGCACAATGGGCAGTCGTTGGCGACGGCGAGCGGGAGCGTGGGGGGAGCGAAAATACCCCGGCCCGTGCGGACCACGACCGTCAAGACGAGGACGAAGACGGTCGCGAAGCCGAAGGGCGGGGCGGCGGGGCAGGGGTCACCGCCGGGGACGGGGAGCGGGACGACCTCCACGGTCAAGACGACGACGCGGCCCTTCGGGAAGCCGAAAGGGGCGAAGCCGAAGCCGGCAACGCGCGAGAAACCCGGTCCCAACATCGACGCGAGCGCGCCGCAGAACGCAAAGGCGCAGGGCGATGGCGCTGGTGGTACAAGTGCTACACCACGGGTGCCGAGCAAGAAGCTTCGCAAGCAGTGGGAGGCCGCAACCGGACAGCCATGGCCCAAGGACCCCAAGACCAGCCGAAACCAGGACGTCGCACACAAGAAGCCGCTAGCCGAGGGCGGCTCGAACGACGTAGACAATATCGAGCCACTGCCACACAGCGAGCACGTCCGTCAGCACAGCCAGGCTGGCGACTTCAAGAGATGGGGGGCCAAGGCAGCCCCGACAAAAGGTGCGAAATGACCAGCCAAGTCGACCGTTCGAAGGTCCAGCCGATAACCGACATGCGCGGAGAGGATGACGCCGAAACGAACGAGCTGCAAGCGATGCTTCGAGCCGCTCGTGATTACATGGCCAGGTTTCCGTGGTGCGCTGCCATCGAAGAAGAGCACTTCGGCTTGGGTATCGGCCGGGTGGTCGGGGTATTTCTATTCCGGATTCGACCGGTGGGCGCAATCGATGAGTGGCTGTGGGTGATCGTCGGCGACGTGCCCATGGCCTATCTGGTGACCGATAGAGCATCGTCGCCTACGCAAGCCCTCGAGGTTTACTGTGAGCTGATGGACGACTGGATTCGCGCGGTTCGAGGCAGCGGCGACCTCCACGAGGCATTTCCTGTGTCGGCAATGCCCACGCCCGCAAATGCAGATTCGTTGGAGAAGCGCGTCGAGTTCTTGCGGAAGAAGGTCATTCCAGCATTCGCGTAGCGATGTGAGGTGAACCGAGCGTGCGGCCAAAGCTGCTCGGGCAACGACGATGCCCGCACCCAGGCGCTGGACGTCGTCACCCTCGTCGCGCCCACGATCGATACTCCCCAAGCCGCTGTTCCTCGTCCGGCGCGACGGGGTCGCCTTCAACGGCAGCACGCAGGTCGGCTTCACGCTCTCCGAGATCAACCCGCCGCTCGCGCAGGACATCGCGACCCTGGACGTCGAGCTTGCGAGCTTGCTCGACCATTTCGGCGCGCAGGCGGATGATGTCGTGGATCTCGTGACCGGCGAAGCGCGGGCCGCGGGGTTCTCGCCGGACGATCCGAACGAGTACGGGTTATCGCCGTCGCAGACGCCATGGGTCGAGGTGCCCGATGTCTCGGGCGTCGCGGGGGCGTTTGATCCGGGCAAGGATCCTTATGCAGCGTATGCGGACGCGGTGATCGCGGCGCTGTCGGAGGACGTGCTGGGCAATGTGGTCGTCAATCGCGCGGACTTCGCGACACACGTGCGAGCGTGGCGCGCGAACATGGCGGCGATCGAGAAAGCGCTGCTCGCGCGGATGAGCGTGTCGCAGGCGGAGACGGCGGCGTTCCTGAATGCGCAGATCCGGGTCACGAACCACGTGAAGCAGTTCATGGACGCGTCGGATTGGTTCCTGGATTCGCCGGTGCCGGCGGATCTGCGGGCGCAGGTGGACGGCGTTCTCCGAACGGCTTTTGGCCCGCTGGCCGAGGAGATGAAGGACAACCTCAACCAGTGGGACGGCTTCACGCTGAACCTCGAAGAGACCCAGCTCGTGGAGACGATCCGCGCGTTCGCGGGGGCGGTCTCCGCGGTCGACGGGGTCGTGGGTCCGTATGTCGAGGTGATGCAAACGCTGGTGCACGCGACGACGCGGATCGGCATTGGATTCGTGCCGTATGTGGGGCCGGCGCTGGATCTGTGCGAGGCGGTGACGGGGAAGCGGTTTTGTTTGCCGGGCGGGGAGGAGCTGTCGACGGAGGAGCGGATCTTTTCGGGGGTGGGGTTCGGGTTCGGGAAGATCACGAAGGCTTGGGCGGGGATCAAGGCGTCCGGGGTGAAGCCGGGGGCGAAGATCGTCGCGGCGGGGATGGTCGGGTACACGGATGAGTTCCTCGAAGCCTTGAAACAGAGCCGGAGGATGAAGTACAAGTCGCTCGACGGGGCGATGAAGGGGGCAGTCGGGACGATCGCGAACGAGTTCGAGGGGAGGGCGGGGCTGTACTTGATGAAGGATGAGGGGCGGGCGATGATCGGGGTCGGGGATGATGGGGTGCGCAAGGTGTTGGGCATTCCGAAGCCCAAGGGCAGCCTGCCCGAGGGCATCGCCCAGGCACCCGACTTCCTTACGGTGACGAAGGGGAACAAGCTGGCCTTGAGCGAGGCAAAGGGCGGGCAGGTGAACGGCGGAGAAGTCGTCGGCCAACTGACGAATGCGATGAAAACGCTGAAGAAGCTAGGCCTGGACGGCGATGTTGCACGTGTCGAGCTCATCATGAGCAAGGTTGGAACGATGAACGACCATGCCTTCAAGGTCGTGAATAACGTTCTCGTGGACCCGCTGGAAGGGAACAAACCGGTGCTCATCGACGGCACCAACCACCTCATTCATGTGATCAAGCTATGAGCAAGCCCGACGGCTGGACTCCGCGACGCGGATCCATGACGCACTTCTTCGCCTGGTGTGAGGAGGCGAAACGATTCGAGGTGTTCATGGCGGTCCTGGCGACGCTGGTTCCCGAGGGGGGGAGCATCGACGGGACGATTGAGGGAACGGGGGAGCCGCTCTCCGTGTCGCGCAGGGAGCTGGCGCTGGCCGCGGCCTGGGCACGAGGGCACGCGGCAGCGCATTTCTACTCCGCAGGAGCATCAGGGTGCCCGTACGGGATGTCGGTAGAAGTTGACGCGGATTCTCGCTTCCGCCTCGTCTGGGGTGGGCCGCTGACGCTGGGTGTCGGCGGGGTCGAGGAAAGGTTCACCATCAACGACATCTATCCGAGGCATATCCATATCGTGAGGGACACCCGCGTGCGACCGCTGGAGGCTCACTCTGCCGTCGCATGCATCCTGGCGATGATCGATATGAAGGACCTTCTCCTGCGCCTCTGCACGTGCCATCCCGCCATCACGACAGGCGGAGTCGGATGGGATCTCGACTGGGAGGCACCCATCGAGATGGGTGGGACCTACCATGCCGACTGCGCGGTTGGGCGCGATCTCGCCATGTCGTGGATGTACTACCGCGACCCGGAGGCGCGTCTGGGTCTCGCGGCCGGCTGGTCTCTGGAGAGACTGCACGAATACGTGGCAGCAGCGCCTCCCGGTGCATCCGTGCCCCTCGCGCGCGGAGACGTCCTCACGCGCGAGCAAGTGCTCGCCGCACTTTCGCTCCCGCCGAGCACGCTGCTCGACGCGCTGGAGGCGTGCGCAAGTGCCGACGCGGAGTGGCTCGCCGTCGAGCCCAAAGCTCGACATCTGCTCTTGGAGGTGGAGAAGATGCGGACGGAGAGGGGGGAGAAGGGCATGAATCTGGAGAAGGTGGACGTGGCATCGGCCGAGCATGCCCGCTTCATCGAGGAACATGCTCCCTTCGAGGTGCATCGGCTCCCGAACGGCGGCGTCCTCCTCGCGACCCACCCCTTCCGCACCCTCTGGCAACTCTGGGCCGACGCGCTGAATCTGCTCGGGATCCGGACGTAGCAAGGGGGGCGAAGCGGGGACGTCAGGCGGAGGCGTAGAGCGCCAGGCGGTTTCGGGCGAGCCGCAGGCGGGCGTACGCGGTCTTCAGGCGGATCCCGAGCGCGCGGGCGATCTCCCGCATGGAGCGACCTTCCATCTCGTACGCCCAGAGCACGGGGGCGAGCTTTGCGCCAAGCTTCTGGATTGCCTTCCAGAAGAGGCGGGCCGCGTCGATGGCCTGCGTCATGCGCGAATGGACCAGCGGCTCCGGGAGCTCACCCGGGAGCGTCTCCCATCGATTCCGCGCGAGGTTGCGATGGTTCGCCGCGCGATAAAGCGCGACCGTGCAGAGCCAGGCCCGCGCTTGCTCGCCCATCACGAGCCCGCCCCACCGCTGCCAGGCGACGAGGAAGACCTCCTGCACGAGGTCGTCGGCCTCGCACGGCTCCACGCGGCCATGCTTCAGGAGGACGGAACGGACGAAGCCCCGGTGTTCACGGTAAAACCGCGCGAAGAGCGCCTCCGGGGAGGGAAGGGGGACAGGTTTCTTGGCGGATTCAGGACAGACGTCTACCTTGATCACAGCTCGTGAACTCCAGGCACTTGGGGTTTGCGGGTCAGACGCCGGTCGGTGTTGCAAGCGCCGGCTGGCGTCGCTTGTTTTGTCTCACAGGTTGCGGGAGAAGGAAATCCCTAAACGGGGAGATTGGTTCGCCCAGGGAGAGCCCACGATCCATAGGGAATGGGTCGAGGGGGCTCGCAATGGGGGCTGTGATCCAAGGGGAACGGGCGGGCCGCCCGGGGAGGACGGCCCGCCGTGCGTCTCACCGCCGCGTGAGCTTGTGCAGGGTGCCGATGATGTGGTCCAGCTTGAGGCGGAGTTCCTCGTCCACGTTATCCACGTACCCGAGCGCTTCTGCCACATCCAGGCACGCGCGGACCTCCGCCGCCGAACCCATGGCCGTATGCCACCGGGCCCGTTCGTTCCTTCCCTGCGAATAAGCGCCCTCGCTCAAGTTCAAGGGAACGCTCGTTGCTGCCCGCCGCATCTGATCGCCGAGGTTCGGATCCTTCGTTGCAATCCGCTCCATCACCGGCCGCAACACCCTGAGCATCTCGATCGCCACGCCGTAAATCCTGAGCACCATCGTTTCCTCCGTATCCCCGACCGGGGACCCCGTTCCCCGGCCCGCGCGCGGAGGAAGGCGAAAGGCTGCGAGGCTTTGCCTCGCACCGCGCGCAGCCGCGCGGAGCGCGAAGCGCGAGCACGGCGAGCACGGCTTGGCCTTTTGCCTTCCGAGCACGCGGGCACACTCGCCCTCCCCGGACGAGAAGAAAGTACAAGCGCCCAGAAAGCAGCGGCAGCGGCAGCGGCAGCGGCAGCGGCAGCGGCAGCGGCAGCGGCAGCGGCAGCGGCAGCGGCAGCGGCAGCGGCAGCGGCAGCGGCAGCGGCAGCGGCAGCGGCAGCGGCAGCGGCAGCGGCAGCAGCGGCAGCAGCAACACTCCCGTTTCCGCCCTCACTCTCCTTTCCCCTCCGCCCTTCCCGCTGTCACCCCTCCTCCCGATCTGTTACCCTCGCCCCTTCCCATCCACGCAATCCCGGGAGGCCAGCTTTCCTCCCGAAGCGAGGTGACCCATGAAGCCCACGACGTATCGGCGATCTCCCAGGGCATCGAGCCTTTCGTATGGCCTGCCGATCGCATCCCTCGTGCTCCTCTCGGCTGCTGCGACCTGGACTGGCTGCGGCAGCGGTGAGGCGCTCGACCTGCCGACCGATCGCGAGGCCCAGCTCGGGATCATCGGCCCTCCCGGGGACGAGATTTGCGACGGATACGACAACGACTCCGACGGCGAGATCGACGAGGACGATCCCGCCATCGGCACGACCTGCTCCACCGGCCAGTTCGGGATCTGCGCCGCAGGGACGTACGTGTGCGGGTACGAGGAGCTCGTCTGTCTCCCGGACCTCACGCCCCAGGTCGAGGATTGCAACACCCCCGAGGACGAGGATTGTGACGGCTACGGCGGATGCCTCAGCGCCGGCGCGCACGTCTGGAGCCGCGCGTTCCACGGCTCGCGCGGGCAGGCGGGCAACGGAATCGCGCGCGACGGCGCCGGCAATACCTACGTCGTCGCCGAGTTCTACGACACCGTCGATTTCGGCGCCGGCCCGGTCACGGCGACCGAGAGCGACGGCGTGATCATGAAGCTCGACGCTTCTGGCAATACGGTGTGGGTGCGCCACATCGTCGACACCGAGCATGGGCGCGCGACCGGCATCGCCGTGAAGCCCTCGGGCAACATCGTCGTGACCGGCGAGTACAGCGGCTTCGCCGATTTTGGCTTCGGGCAGGTCCGATCGCAGAATGATCGGCGCGACATCTACGTCCTCGAGCTCGACCCGAACGGGAGCTCGGTCTGGGCGAGGACCTTCACGGGCCCCCTCCACGACGAGAATAGCGCCCTCGCCGTCGACGCGTCGGGCAACACCTACGTCACGGGCCGGGCGCAAGGCGCCATCGAGTTCGGCACGGGCCTGCTCATGGGCTCGAGTGATGGCTTCCTCGTCAAGCTCGATTCGAGCGGAAACACGGCCTGGGCTCGGCGCTTCGTCGGCGCTGGCGAGTCGCAGACGGTCTCGCCGGTCGTGGCGCCCTCGGGCGACGTCCACTTCGTGGCGCTCGTGAAGCAGGGCGAGATCGATTTCGGCGCCGGGCCGATCGCGCTGCCGCAGACCCACTTCAACGACTCCTTCCTCGTGCGGTTCGATCCGGCGGGCAACTTCCAGTCGTCGCGCCAGTTCGGGGGGCCGTCGGATCAGAACATCCGCAGCGTCGCCGTCGATTCGTCCGGAAACCTCCTCATCGCGGGCGACTTCACCTCGTCGATCGACCTCGGCGCCGGGGACATCACGGCCGTGAACACGCGCGACGCCTTCGTCGCCAAGCTCGATTCGTCGTACAACCTCCTCTGGCAGAAGCTGCTCGGCGGGCCCTACATCCAGAACGCGGACAACGTCCTCGTCGACGGCTCGGACAACGTCCTCGTCGTCAGCGGGTTCTACGATTCGATCGATCTCGGCGGCGGCGGCTCCATCCCCTCGGTCGGCGCGGAGGACATTTATGTCGTCAAGTACGACTCCGCCGGCGCCTTGCTCTGGAACCGGACGTTCGGCGGCGCGGCGGACGACATCCCCCATGCGGCGACCGTGGACGCCGCCGGAAACGTGTACCTCACCGGCGCCTTCTACATCGGATCGCTCAGCTTCGGCGGCAGCACCTTCACCAACACCATGAGCTGGTCCGACATGTTCGTCGCCAAGCTCGCGCCCTGATTGCACGCTCGGGCCCGGACGGCGCCGAGCATTCCGCGATCACGACCGGGAAAAACGGACGCATACCCGCGGGGACGCGGGGCCCCTCCCGCCTCCGCGGCGCGAGGGGCCTCGTCTGCGCAGGCGCGCGGGCTCAGGGCTGGATGATCTGCGAATCGTCCTCCCCGCCGGAGAGGCCGGCCCGCTTGCCGAGCCGCTCCTCGTACCAGCGGCGCATCACGCGGCCGGCCACGTCGCGGCTGCCGAGCCCGAAGGCGAGCGCCGCGGCCAGCGCGATCGCGCCGAGCGTGAGCGAGAAGGCGAGGGTCACGATCTCCTCGGCGATCTGCAGCTCGCGCAGCGCCATGAACGCGCCGAGCGCGAGGATGCCCGCCCGGATCGCGCCCGCCACGAGCGGCCGCTGCGACGCCACCGAGAGGTCACCCGGCGCGCTCGCGCCGCCCGTCTCCAGCATGCGCCCGCGCACCCAGTTGCCGAAGAGCAGCGCCGCGCCGAAGATCACGGCCGCCGCCAGCACGTGCGGCAGGTACGCGATGATCGCCGCGATCCCCGAGGCCACGGCGCCGAGGCGCCACGCGTCGGCCGCGTACATGACCACGATGAGCATCGTCACCCAGAAGACGATCGACGCGCCCCAGCGGGATCCCTGCTCCGTCCGGTCCGCTCGCACGGCGAGGCCGAGCCTGTCGACCAGCCGGTCGAAGCCCACCCGATGCAAGAGCGGCCTGGCGATGCCGCCGAGCAGCCGGGCGATGAAATAGCCGACCACCAGGATGGCGAGACCCCACAGGAGATCCGGCAAAAACGCGAGGAAATCGTTCCACGCAGCCCTGAGCCAATACGTGCTCCGATCCATGTTCGGTCCTCCGCTCCGAACGGGATGCAATGCGCGGACCGGCTCGATCGGGCGTATTGTTCCGTCCGACCGGCGAGGTTCCTCGGCTTTGCCGGGTTTCTCCCGCCTATCGCGGCGCGGCGGGCGCGGGCGGCGGCTCCTTCGCCGCCATGTTCCGGCGAATCCAGAGCGCCGCGCCTGCGCCGATGAGGCCGGCCAGCACCACCGCCAGCACCCAGATCACCATCGCCGGGCTGCCCGAAGGATTGCGGCGCGACGAGACCTTCGCCGCCGAGGGGGGTATGCTGTGCGGCGCCCCGTGTGGCACGACGAGCGCCGGCGGAGGGGCCGGGCGCGGGCTCACCGGGCCGTACGGCGAGGTGAGCGGCTCGGGCGGCGCGGGGCGTTCGCCGGGCGCGAGCGGCGGACGCGCTCGGCCGGGCGAGATACGCACGGTGGGCATCCGCCGCGGATCCACGCTGCTCGCGATGGCGACCTTGCCCGCGCCCTCCGTGGATTTTGGCGCGGCGACCGCGGGCAGCGCCGTCGGGCCCACGTAGGCCCGCGCCTCACGCTCGCCGCCGCCCACGAGGACGTTGCTCTGGTTTGGCGGATTCGACGGCCTCAACACGGGTGGTGGCTCGGGCGTCCCTCCGGCCCCGAACGAGGGATCGACGAGGTCGCCGTCGTGCTCCGAATCCGCGGATCTTCTCGCGCTCATGCGTCTCTTCACGCACCCCCGCCGCGGCTCTCCGCCGCGGCGCCGTCCCGATGGAAGGACAGGGGCACTTTTTGGGTATCCCAGGCCCGAGAGGTCGCCAAGGGGGTATCGCGCGCCGCTCTCCACTTTCCCGCGCCTGGTCACGGCCGCGCCCAGCACGCGTGGCCGACGCCCGCGGGGCGTGCGTCCTGTCGTCAAGCTTCCGTTGATTTTTGCCCGTTTCCCCTGCACTCTGCCTTCTGGCGTCGCGCTCCACCCACCTCGCCTCGGGCTCCTCGCCTCGGACACATGAACCCGCTCGTCCCCGACTTCATCCTGTACCAGGACTCGAGGGGCAGGACCGAAGGCAACTTCGCGGCGGCGGCGCTGTTCATCGACATCCCGGGCTTCACGAACCTCACCGAGCGGCTCTTCCCGCACGGCCGCGAGGGCGCCGAGATCCTCGCCGGCACCTTGCGCTTCTACTTCGACCCGCTCATCGGCGCGGTGCACGAGCTCGGCGGGACCATCGTCGGCTTCGCGGGGGACGCGTTCACGGCCGTCTTTCCGCACTCGACGGGGCGCAACGTCGCCGAGCACGCGCTCGCCGCGGCGCTCAAGATGCGCCAGTTCTTCCTGAACCGCGCCGTCCGCGCGACCCGCTTCGGCACGTTCCCCTTCTCGTACAAGGTCGGCCTCTCGTGGGGCGCCGTCGAGTGGGGCATCGTCCGCACCTCGCCCGAGCGCGCGTACTACTACTTCCGCGGGCCCGCGATCGACAAGTGCGCCTCGATCGAGCACCACGCCGAGAAGGGCGACATCCTCATGGATCTCGCCTTCCAGCAGCGCATCCCGGGCCGCGCCGTCGTGCCCATCGCCGACGCCGTGCTCAAGGTCTCGGACCTCTCCGACCTGCCGCTGCCGCGCGTGCCGCGCATCCGCCCGCCCGGCGAAGGCGCGCATTTCGTCCCGCCCGGGATCCGCGACATGCCCCCGCAGGGCGAGTTCCGCCACGTCACGAGCGTCTTTCTTTCGTTCGATCAGATCCCGAGCTTCGACGAGCTCATCAAGCTCGTCGACGTGGAGGCGAGCCGCTACGGCGGCACCTTCACCGGCGTCGACTCGGGTGACAAGGGCATCAACTGCCTCGTCCATTTCGGCGCGCCGATCACGCACGAGAACGACACCGAGCGCGCGCTCGACTTCGCGCTCGGCCTACGCAAGAGCGCGCCGAAGGGGATGCAGATCCGCGCGGGCATCACCCACGGCCTCCGGTACGCGGGCTTCAACGGCGGCACCGAGCGGCAGGAGTTCGCGTGCCTCGGCCCTGCGACGAACCTCGCGGCGCGCCTCATGATGAAGGCGCCGTGGAAGGAGCTCTGGTGCGACGGCGAGGTCAACGCGCGCGCCCAGGGCACGCACCATTTCAAGCCCGCGGGCGAGCACCTCTTCAAGGGGTTCGAGCATCCGATCGCGGTCTACACGCTCGATCGCAAGCGCGTCGCCGTGCAGCGCGAGTTCCTCGCCCGCGGCCTCGTCGGGCGCGAGCAGGAGCTCTCCGCCCTCACGGCGCACCTCGCGCCGATCTTCGCCGCCGAGAACGCGGGGATCGTCTACGTCGACGGCGAGCCCGGCCTCGGCAAGAGCTTCCTCGTCGACACGTACCGCCGCAAGCTCGAGGAGCGCAAGAAGGAGCGCCCGGTCCTCTGGATCGACGCGCGATGTGATCAGACGCTCCGCTCGAGCTTGAACCCCTTCGAGTACGCGCTGAAGGAGTACTTCGCGCAGTCCTCGGCGACGGGCCGCGAGGAGAAACACGTCAACTTCGACGACGCCCTCGATCGCCTGATCGATCGCCTCCCCGAGAGCGAGGCCACGCTCAAGCGCGAGCTCGAGAAGGCCCGCAGCGTCTTCGCCGCGATGATCGGCATCCGCTGGGATGGATCGGTCTACGAGCGCATGGATCCCAAGCTGCGCTTCGCCGGGACGCTCTCCGCGCTCTCGCTCTGGCTGCGCGCCGAGAGCCTCCTCCAGCCCGTGATCTTCCACCTCGAAGACGCGCACTGGGCCGACGGTGACTCGCTCGAGGCGATCAGCCACGTCGCGCAGGCCGTGAAGGATGCTCCCGTCGCGATCCTCTGCACCTGCCGGCACAACGACGACGGCACCCCGTTCCGCATCGAGCTCGACGAGAACGTCCCGCAACACGCCGTCACGCTCGGCCCGCTCTCGCGCGACAAGCTGCGCGAGCTCGCCGAGGGCCTCATGGGTGGCCCCGTCTCCGAGGTGCTCGCCATGTTCCTGAGCGAAAACGCGAACGGAAACCCGTTCTTCGCGCAGGAGATCATGACGTACTGGCTCGAAGCGAATCAGCTCGCGGGCAAGAAGAAGGAGAAGGAAGACACGGGCGTCTCGACGCCGAGCATCTTCCTCCTCCCGAACGACGTGAACAGCCTGCTCATCGCGCGGCTCGATCGCCTCGAGCCCAAGGTCAAGCGTGTCGTCCAGGCCGCCGCCACGCTCGGCCGCGAGTTCGATCTGCGCATCCTCTCGCGCATGATGGACGACGACCCGCTCCTGCCCGAGCTCGTCCACGTCGGCGAGGAGCAATGCATCTGGTCGCCCATGGCGAAGGGCCGCTACCGCTTCAGCAACGTGCTCCTGCGGAACGCGGCCTACGAGATGCAGTCACGCGCGCGCTTGCAGGAGCTGCACCGCCGCGCGGCGGAGGCCATCGAGGTCGCGCACGAGGACGACCTCACGGGGCAGCTCACCGCGCTCGGGCGCCACTGGCAACGCGCCGGGCAACCGAAGCGCGCCCGCTGGTACTTCCTCGCCGGCGCGCGCAAGGCCGCGGAGCGTTACGCCCACGGCGAGGCCAAGCGCCTCTACCGCGCCTACTTCAAGCTCACGACCGAGCCCACGCTGGAGAGCGTCGTCGTGCGGTACGAGTTCGGCCGTGACGTGCTCGAGCTCCAGGGCCGGCACGAGGAGGCCATGCAGGAGCACGTGCGCGTGCTCGACGAGGCGCAGAAGCTCGGCGATCGCGCCTCCGAGGCGCTCGGCCTGCTCGGCCTCGGCCGCGTCAACTGGGCCACGGGCCGCATCGAGAGCGCGCGCGCCTTCTACGAGCAGGCCCTCACCACGGCGCGCGAGGCGCAGAGCTTGTGGAACGAGGGTCTCGCGCTGAAGAGCCTCGCGGTCCTGCACAAGGAGCAAGGGCGCTTCGAGCTCGCGCGCACCTTCTACGAGCAGGCCCTCGACATCGCGCGCAAGGTCGGAAATCGAAGGGACGAGGGGAAGATCCTGGGCGACCTCGCCAGCCTGCATCACCAGCAGGGCCACGTGAACGAGGCCGTCGCGCTGCAAGAGCAGGCCCAGGCCATCGCTCGCGAGCTCGGCTGAGCGCGCGCTCGGGGGGCGAGCGTGTGCGCCGCCCTTGCCAGGCGAGGCCATGTTCGCGGAAGATGACGCCCCCCGCGCTTCTCCCGACGACGACGATGGAAGGGCAGCAGAGTCCGCCGATGCCTTCGACGCCCGCGCCCTCCATCGGGCGTGGGATCCGTGGATCGCGCGTCCTGTCCGGGCTCTTCGCGGGCGCCATGTCCGGCACCCTCGTCGCGACGTTCAGCATCACGCTCGCGGCCCTCATTTTTTCGGGCAACCTGACGAAGTACCTGCCCGCGGGCATCGGCATGGCCCTCGCGGGCTCGGCGATCATCGGCGCGATCGTCGCCGTCGGCAGCTCCTACCGCGCCGTCATCGCCGCGCCGCAGGAGAACACCGCGGTCGTCCTCGCCCTCGTCGCCTCGGCGATCGGCAGTCGGATCACGGCCAAGGGTGGTGATCCTTTCCCCACGATCGTCGCCGTCGTCTCGCTCTCCGCCCTCGTCACGGGTGGCCTCTTCCTCGTCCTCGGCGGCCTCCGCCTCGGCACCCTCGTCCGCTTCATCCCTTACCCCGTGGTGGGCGGTTTCCTCGCGGGCACCGGCTGGCTGCTCTTCACCGGCTCCATCTCCGTCATGGCCGGGACCGAGTTCTCCCTCGCGTCCCTCCCGCTGCTCTTGCGGACCGACGCGATCGTCAACTGGGTCCCGGGCCTGACGCTCGGGATCTTCTTGACGATCCTGCTCCGGCGTTACCACCACTTCCTGCTCCTGCCGGGCCTGCTCGTCTTCGCGATCGCGATGTTTTACCTCGTCGTGTACGCGGCGGGTGGCTCCGTCGGTGAGGCCCTCGATCGTGGCATGCTCCTCGGCCCGTTCCCGAGCGGCGCGCTCTGGCCGCCGATGTCGCCCGCCGCCGCGATCCACATCGACTGGGCCGAGATCGGCTCGAACGCGGGCAACCTCCTCGCGATCACCATGCTCGCGACGATCTCGATCCTGCTGAACGCCTCGGGCCTCGAGATCGCCACAGAGCGCGAGATCGACCTCGATCGCGAGCTGCGCGCCACGGGCATCGCCAACCTCGCGGCGGGCCTCGGCTTCGGCATGGTCGGGTACCTCTCGCTCAGCGAGTCGACCTTGAACCACAAGGCCGGCGCCGAGAGCCGCATCGCCGGCATCATCTCCGCGTGTATCTGCGGCGCGGCCCTCTTCTTCGGCGCGCAGGTCTTCTCGTACTTCCCCAAGCCCGTCCTCGGCGGCTTGCTCGTCTTCCTCGGCGCGGGTTTCCTCCTCGAGACCCTCTACGACTCCTGGTTCCGCCTCCCGCGCGTCGAGTACGGCCTCGTCGTCATCATCCTCGTCGTCATCGCGTGGATCGGCTTCCTCCCCGGGATCGGCGTCGGCATCGTCGTCTCGTCCGTCCTCTTCGCGGTCAACTACAGCCGCATCGACGTCATCAAGCGCCAGGCCATCGGCGCCGACGTCCGCAGCAACGTCGAGCGCAGCGCCGGCGACGAGCTCACCCTCGAGGAGCGCGGCAAGGAGCTCTACATCCTCCAGCTCCAGGGCTACATCTTCTTCGGCACCTCCTACACGCTGCTCAAGCGCGTCCACAGCCGCATGCTCAGCGACGATCCTGCCCCGACGCGTTACGTCCTGCTCGACTTCCGCCACGTCGACGGCATCGACAGCTCCGCGGTCCTCTCCTTCGTCCGCATGCGCAAGCTCGCCGAGTCGAACGGCGTCACGCTCGTGCTCACCGACCTGCCGAGCGCCGTGCGCAAGCAGCTCGAGCGGGGCGGGTTCGCCGACGGATCGAAGCGCGTCCGCTTCTTCCCCGACCTCGATCACGGCCTCGAGTGGGTCGAAAACGAGGTCCTGCGCGCCGCGCCGCCGAGCATGCTCCCGCCGACGAAGCTCGTCGACGAGCTCGAGAACGTCTTCCGCACCCGCGAGTTCGTCTCCGGCTTCCTCGAGTACCTCGAGCGCGTCGAGGCGCCCGCGGGGTACCAGATCTACCGCCAGGGCGACGTCTCCAAGGACCTCTACCTCATCGAGTCCGGCGAGCTCACCGCGTGGCTCGAGCTCGACGGCGGCAAGACCAAGCGCCTGCGCACGATGGGCCCTGGCACCGTCGTCGGCGAGAGTGGCCTCTACCTCGGGGCGCGTCGCTCGGCCACGGTCGTCACGCTTTGCCCCACGATTCTCTATCGCCTCTCGATCGACTCCCTCGAGCGCATGACGCGCGAAGCGCCGCACCTCGCGGCCTCGTTCCACCAGTTCGTCGCTTGCCTTCTCGCCGAGCGCATGGTCCTCGCCACCGGCGCCTCGAAGACGCTGTTCAACTGAGGCGGACGCGCGTGGCATGAAGCTCCTCCCGAGGCTCCTCCTGTCCGCTGCGATGACGACCGGCGTCAGCCTCGCGCCGGGCCTCGCCGCGGCCGACGGCGCGCTGCGCACGGTGCTGGTGATCGACGCCTCCTCGTCGATGCGCGGCACCGATCCCAAGGAGATCCGCAAGGTCGCGGCCGAGCTCTTCGTCGACCTCACGCGCAAGGGGGACGAGCTCGCGGTCGTCGGCTTCGACGGCGCCGCGCGTGACACGATGGACGCCCTCGTCGTCGTCGAGAGCCCCGACGATCGCGCCCGGGTCAAGCGCGCCGTACGCGCCGTCGGCAACGACGGGAGCTGGACCGACTTCACCGCCGGCCTCGAAGGCGCCCGCCGCGTCCTCGCCTCGAAGCCCCGCGCCCCCGGCGATCAGGACCTCATCGTCTTCCTCACGGACGGCCGCTGCGATCCCGACCCGCAAGGTCCACTCGCGGAGGCCGCGCGCGCCTCGGGCGGCAAATCCCGGGTCGAACAAGTTTGTCAGGCCAAGGTGCTCGACGACATCGTCCCGGCCCTCGGCAAGACCCGCATCTACGCCGTCGGTTTGTCCCGGAGCGCCCCTCGCGCCTTCCTCGAAGAGCTCGGCCGCCGCACGGGCGGCGTGGGTGTCGCCACCGATCGCGCCGACGAGCTGCCGCGCCTCTTCGCCGACATCTACGCCCGCCTCTTCGGCAGCCGCCTCACCGAGGGCGCGACGGCCCCGACGATCCCGCTCGTCGTCGACGAGGGCGCGAGCTCGCTCGACCTCGTCCTCGTCGGCCCCCCGAAGCTCGGCATGCGCCTCTTCGACCCGAAGGGCGCGGAGGTCGTCACGACCGGCGATCGTCCTGGCGTGTATTTCTCGGACAACCCGGCCTACCGCCTCCTGCGCCTCGACGCCCCCGAGCCCGGCGCCTATCGCCTCGACGTCTCTGGCGGCGGCGCGGGCGGCCGTTTTGCGGTCCTGCAAAACCTCGATTTGCATCTCGGGTTTCCCGGTTTGCCCGAGGTCGTCGAGGTGGGCAAGAAGGCCACCGTGCGCCTCCGCCTCGCGACCCCGGGCGGCAAGGTCCCGGCGAAGGCCTTCCTCGATCGCCACGCGTTTTCCCTCGCCGCCGCTGCGGGCGTGGACATTTGCGACGACGTGGCCCTCGCCGCGGCTTCTCCCGTGCCCCTCCGCCCGCTGCCCGACGGCTCGTTCGAGGCCACGATCATCCCCGAAAAGAAGGGCGCCACGTGCCTGCTCGGCCGCATGAGCCCGGGCGAGAGCGGCGTCCTCACCCGCGAGGCCCGCGGCAAAACGATCCGCGTCATCCCGCCGATTCACCTGAAGGCCGCGGTCACCTCTCCGTTTGGCACGGTCAAACAGGACGGCCACGCCGCGGCCACCCTCTCTTTCGAAGGCAGCGAGGTCGGCGAGCTCATCTTCGCCGACCTCGAGAGCGAGGGCCTCGCCCCGGGGATGTCCCTCTCCCATCCCGACGTCGAGATCGGCCCTGCCACGAAGAAACAATTCGCCGTCAACCTCGCCGTCGGCCGCGACACGGCCCCCGGCCCGCGCGAGATCACGCTCCGCGTCGTCCCCAAGAAACCGCAGGGCTTCGAGGACCGGGCCGTCATGGTCCGCGTCCCGGTCACGATCGTCCCGCTGACCTTCTGGGAGCGCCATGGCCGCAACATTCAGCTCTTCCTCGTGGCGTTCTTCACGTTCTTCGTCGCCATCGGCCTCCTGCTCCCGGCGCGGTTCCGGCGCACGGCGATCCTCCATTACGAGGATCGCCGCGACCCCGATCTGCCGCGCCAGGCGAAGTTCCCGCTCGGCGCGAAGGTGAAGGCGGGGCTTTATCGCTCCGCGCGCGTCTCGGTTGGCCCGATGGGCCCCGTTTCGCGTGGCGGCGTCGTCGAGCTCCTGGCGGGCCCCGGCGGTGCCGTGCTCGCCCGCCCCGCCGCGGGCAAACGCGCGACCGAGCTGCCGCGCGAGGACGATTTCAACCCGGGCGAGCCTCGCGAGCCGCGGCTCGTGAAAGGCTGGTTCCGCGTCACGCCGGGCGTGAAATACGCGATCGAGGGCACGGGGCTCGTGTTCTGGTGGAGCCCGCGGTGAGGCCGCTCGGCGGCTTCACCGCATCACCCTTTCCAGCCCCTTCGTCTCTCTGGTAGGCTCGGCGGCCCCCGCTCTCGGGGAGGGGAAGCCGCATGCCGCTCAGCGAAAAGAAGATCGCCCCCGCGTTTTTTATTGGCCTCGGGGGCGCGGGAGGCGCCATCGTCGACGAGCTCGCCCGCAAGGTGAAGCAGGAAGACTCGTTCGAGCGATACAAGGATCTCGTCCACTTCTTCGCGTTCGACACCGACGCCGACGACCTCGCGCGGCTCGTCTGGATCGACGCGGCCCACAAGTTCGTCCTCTCGGATTTCGACAAACCCGAGTACGTCGAGCTCAAGCGCGGAAAGCTCCACGCGAAGGCCGATCCCCTCTTCGAGCAGTGGTGGCCCGCGTGGTACCAGCCCCGCGCGCATCGCGGCAAGGGCGCGGGCCAGATCCGCATCGAGAGCCGCCTCTCGCTCTACCACCACCTCGAGAACGATCGCGCCAAGATCCTCGAGACCCTCGAGAAGGCCATCCGGCGCGCCTACGACGTCCACAACCCCTTCCGCGCCAACAAGGCCGCCAAGATCCACGTCTATGCCTCCCTCGCCGGCGGCACCGGCTCCGGCGGCTTCGCCATGATGGCGCTCACGGTCCGGCGCCTCCTCGGCGGCCAGCGCGGGCATCGCATCATCGGCACGTTCGTCCTGCCGAACGTTTTTCGCGGCAAGGGCCTGCCGCCGAACCAGTTCGACAAGATCATGGCGAACGGCTACGCGGCCCTCCAGGAGCTCGAGCTCCTGCAGAGCGCCGGCCCCGCCGCGCCCGTGGAGTTCCACTACGACCCCGACAACCCCGAGCGCGTGCTGGTCGACCGGCCGCCGTTCGATCAGATCTACCTCGTCGAGGAGAAGACCGACAGCGGCGTGGTCCTCGCCGACTCGCAGGAGGTCTACCCCGCGATCGCCGACGCCGCGCACGCGCAGATCTTCACCTCGATCCTCGATCGCGAGGGCTCGACGCTCGACAACGACACGCGCGAGCTCATGCAGCTCGACGAGCAGGCCTTCACCAAATCGTTTGGCTCCTTCGGCATCGGCGCGCTCGTCCTGCCCGTGGCGGACGTGCTCGAGCACGCGGCCTTGAAGCTCGGCGCGGAGCTCTTGCTCGCGGCCGTGCCCGGCGGCAGCGCGGCCCTCGGCGACGGCGCCGATCTCGACGCGGCCGATCAGGCCTTCGTCCGCGGCCTCGAGAGCAAGGCCGACGGCAAAGGCGAGGACGCCGAGCCTTATCGACGCGCCGTCGAGTGGGCGCGCGGCGGCGGCAGCGGCGGCGAGGGCACGATTGGCGCGTTCCTCCGCCGCAGCCGCGAGGACGTGGCCAAGCGCGTCGACGAGGCCATCAAGCTGCGCGGCTGGGACGAGGCCGAGCTCTCGGCGTTCGAGCGTGACCCCGAGCGCGTCCGCTCCGAGACCGCGCAGGCCTTCGCCGCGCTCAAGGTCCAGGTCGGCAAGAGCGAGGACGCCGCGCGCGAGCGGGCGCGCGAGGCTGCTCTGCGCGTCGCGTCCGAGTCCGGCGAGCTCTCGCTCACCGAGCTCGCGAAGGACAAAGGCCCCACCGAGGCGCGTTACTTCCACGCCTTGCTGCGGCAAGCCGTCGCGGCCGAGCAGGAGACCGCGCGCAAGGCCTACGAGCGGGGCCTCGTCCTCTCGGACGGCCGCCTCGCCGAGGATTTCAAGCGCCGCGTCGACGAGCTCGCGGCGGCCGCGCCGGAGACCTTGCTCGAGAAGCTCCCGGGCCGGCAAAACGATTACTTCGAGGTCGCCGCCTCCTTCGCCGGCTGGTACCGCGACGTGCTCGACGGCCTGCGCGCCCGCATCCGCGCGAACGCCATGATCGAGTACTTCGCGGCCGTCCTTCGTGAGCTCGACCGTCGCCGCCTCTCGAGCTTCCACTTCTTCGCGCGGGTCGACCGCATCCAGCGGAGGCTCGAAGAGCGCGCCGCGCGGATCGTCGCCGCGGGCGGGCGCCGGCACGAGGGCGGCGACGCGAATCGGTACGTGCTCGACGTCGAGGTCTTGCAGGATCACCGCACGGGCCAGCGGCTCTGGGATCACCTGTATGCGCGCCTCGTGCGCCCGAGTGATCTCCAGCTCTCCGGCGCGCTCTCGCGCCTCGCGGCGGTCGCGAGCCAGGGCGGGGCCGAGCAGGACATTGAGAGGCGCATCATCGACGACCTCGTCCAGCTCGCCTCGGCCGCGCTTCGTGGCCGCATCGCGGGTGGGCTCGAGGAGCGCGGCCTGCGTATCGACGAGGAGCTCCGCTTCGAGGCGCAGCTCGTCTCGGCCACGCGCCGGCTCGAGCGCCGCGGCGGCCCGCTCCCGCCTGCCTCCGATCCGCAATGGATCGAGGAGGCGCGGCGCACGCCCGAGGAGGAGATCCAGAAGTACATCAAAGACAAACTCGAGTTCGCCGCCGCGAAATGTGCGCCCTTCGTCACGCTCGGCGCGGGCGCGCCGCTCCTGCCCGACAAGGCGTACGTCGTCATGCACGGCGATTACGAGCGCACGCTCGGCCCGATCCTCGCGCACCTCGCGACTCATCGCGTCGACAGGGGCCAGATCGTCGCCTCGGATCGAGCCTTCGAGATCATCTTCTACCTCGCGCGGCTCGGCTGCCCGCTGCACGCGGTGAAGAGTTTGTCCGACTACGAGCGCCGTTACCGCGCGGTGAAGGACAAGGAGCTCGCCGAGGGCGCGAAGGTGCCGGGTTTGCCCAAGGGCGTGCCGCAGATCCCGCTGCACATCGATCGCAACTGGGAGGGCGCGCCGGACCCGGACACGCGCCTCTTCCGCATCTCGATCGACGGCGTGCGCGAGAACGACTCCAAGATCGCCTGGACCGAGCGGCGCTCGCGCGTCCAGGAGAAGGCGGGCGAGGAGCAGGTCCGCACGGACGACATGCGTGATTTCACGCTCGCGATCTGCTTCGGCGTCATCCGCCGCGCCGAGGGCGTCTACCTCATCGAGGACCCGGATCTCCCCGAGGATCGCCGCAGGCTCGGGAAATTCCGCGACCAGGCATTCACGAGTTATCGCGCTCGTATCGAAGCGCAGAAGACCTGGGTGCGGCGCGCGTACACGGCAGCGCTCGTCCGGATCGAGGAAGATCGCGAGCACGCCGAGCTCGGCTCGCGCCTCGAAGCGCACGTCACCGACATCGAGCGTCTGGTGAAGCTCGCGGACGGCGCGGGCGGCAAACCCGAGCTCGAGCACCTCGCCCGCGAGCTCGAATGCCTCGCGGCGTTCCGCCGGGAAAAAGGGCTCTGAGGCCCCGGGGGGCGCGTGCGCGGAAACGACGATCGAACGAGGCGCCCCACGCTGCTCGTCGGCGTGGGCGCCTTCGGCCGCGACGTCGCGCGCGCGGCGGCTCGTAATGCCTCCCTCGTCGCGATCGAGGTCGCCGTCTCCGCGGACGCCGAGCCAGGCGGCGCGGCGCTCGATCCGGCCGCGAAGGACCCGTATTCGCCCGTCGTGAAGCGCGCCGAGGACGCGCTCGCCGCGCTGCTCGACGTCGGCCATTACCTCGGCTCCTCGTCCCCCACGGACCCGCGCGGCCCGCTCTGTGACGTCCTCGTCGTCGCCGACCTCGGCGAGGCTCCCGTCGCGCCGCTCGTCGCGCCCCTCGCCGCCGCGCTCGCCGCGGGCCTCCGCCGCGCCTTTTCGGCCATCTTGCGCTCGGGCGACGGCGCGCTCCTCGTTTGCCCCTTGCTCTTTTGCCCACGCGCCGGCGATCGGGCCGTCATCGCGCGGGCCGCCGCGTCCCTCGCCGACCTGTCCCGCCAAACCCACGGTTCGCCCCGGGCGCGCCTCGGCGGCCGCGTCTATCTCGTCGAGGACCAGAGCGGCAAATACCTCCTCTCCCGCGCCGAGATGGTCCGGTCCTTCGCCGCGTTCCTCGGGGCGCTCTGCTTGCCTCCCGTGCGCGACGACGATCGGGGCGTTCGCCGCCTCGTCGAGGACGACGGCCCGCCGGGCACCTTCGCCACCTTCGCCTGCGCGAGCCTCGTCTTCGATCACGCCGCGCTCTCGCGTATCGCGGCCGCGCGCCTCGGCCGCGAGATCCTCGCGCTCCTCCGCGCGCCCGTCGATCCGGCCGCCCTCGACATCGCCTCGCTCTCGGCGACGCTCGTCCCCACGCAGGGCCGCCTCGACACGGAGCTCGCCGAGGCCGAGCCGCTCGCCGAATTGCTCGCGCCGCCCACGATCGACGTCCCCCCGATCGAATGGGACGACGACCCCGAGACGATCCTCGAACGCAAGTTCGGATCGCTCTACCGGGCCCGCGCCGAGGCCACGATCGCCGCGTTCCGCGACGAGGTCGAGCGATTTCGCATGGACAAACTCGCGGCGGCGCTCGAGCAACGCGGCAAGGTCCGCCTCGAAGGTGGCGAGCGCGCCATCGAGGTGCGCGTCGCCGAGCTCGTCGCCGAGCGCCCGACGGGCCACGCGCGGGCTTTATTGGTTTTACGGGACGCACGCACCCGCGCCAAGGGGCACCTCGACGAGGTCGTCCGGGCGATCGAGGCGCCCGAGCTCTCGCCGCTCCCGCCCTCGCCGCTCGCGGAGAAACTCGCCGCCCTCTCGGAGGCCGTCTCCTATCGCCCGCGTCCCCGCCGCATGATCGTGCTCGGCGCGGCCCTCGGCCTCGTCTCCGCGCTCCTCCTCTCGGGCGTGCTCGTCTCGTCTTATCGCGCCCTCCTCGCCCCGTTCCCGCCCTTCTTCGATTCCCTCTCCCCCTTGCCCGAGGGCCGGCTCCGCCCTTTTTTCACCCCGCCCGTCCCCCTCCTCGCCGGCGCCGCGATCTCGGCCTATTCGACGGGGTATCGCCTCTGGAAGCACCGCAAACGCCACCACAACTGGGCCTGCGAGGCCCGGGACGACCTCGCGCAGTCGATCACGCGCCACATCCGCGAGGACCTCGTCGGCCATTACGAGCGACGCCTGCATTATGCGCGTCTCCTCTGGGTCCAGCGCGTCCTCGCCCACCTCGTCGGCCGCATCGAGAGGACCATCGCCGCGCTCGAAGCCACGCGCGCCGCCCTCGCCGCCGCCGAACGCGCCCTCGTCCGCGAGGAGCACGAGGGCGAGCGCCACCTCTCTTCCGGCGGATTGCTCTCCTCCTCGGCCTTGCACGCGGCCATCGTCGGCCCCGACGACGTCGACGCCATTTACGCCGAGATTCGCCCCCCCGAGCCGAGCGCCGCCGCCGAGCGCTGGCTGCGCGAGAGCCTCGCCGAGCGCCCCTGGACGGAGGCGCCGTTCGCCGCGCCCGACGAGCTCCTTTCGTTTTGCCACGCCGAGCTCGAATCCTTCGAGGAGACCTCGCCCTTCGAGGAGGGCAAATCCGCGCTGCACCAGGCGGCCGAGTCCTCCGCGAGGTCGTTCCTCCGTCGCCTCTTCCTCAAGCTCTCGCCCGGCCTCGAGCTCGCCTCGAAATACGCGGCCGAGGCCCCCGCGCCGCTCCGGCTCCTCTTCGCGCCGCCCGAGGCCCGCCCGCTCGTCGACGCCGCGCTCGCCGAGGGCGGTTTTGAAAGCGCCTGGGACGTGCGGGCCCTCTCCCCGGACCCCGATTCGATCCTCCTCGTCGTCGCGCGCACCGGATTGCCGCTCGAAGCATTGGCCCTCTCGAGATCGGAGGACGCGTGATCGACACGATCCTCACGATCCTCGGCGAATGGTCCCGCCTCGCCCAGGCCAAACCCATTCGAACGAGCCTCGGCGGCATGGCCGTCGCCCTCGCCGTGCTCCTTTACCTCGGCGCGCTCGCGCGGGCCCGCTTCGAGCTCCGCGCCCTTCGTGTCTCCACGGGCCCCCTCTTCGCGCTCGCCGGCCTCGTCGTCTTCGCGCTCTCGCTCGTCGTGGCCCTCGTCGACGCGCTGCTCGCCCATTACGACATGTTGCTGCTCGAGGAGCGCGCGCTCTTGCTCCTCGCCCCGGGGGAGGGGAGGGAAGCCTACGAGGTTTTACGCCGCGTCCTCGCCCTCGCCGCGGGCGGGCGATTCGTGCTCCCCGGCCCCGTGCATTTGCCGCTCGCCTTGCTCCTCGGCGCGGCCGTTTACCTCGGCCTCGTCTTCTGGGCCGCGCGGACCCTCGAAGAGCTCGGCTCGCTCGAGCAGAAGCCCGACGACGTCCTCGCGCGCGAGCGGCTGGAGCAGCAGAAGGCCATTGCAAAGGCCCTCGCCGAGGGACGACCGCTCCCGGTCAAACCCGTGGAGAGCACGCCGCTCGCCGAAGATCGTTTTGGCCGCGTCTTCAAGCTGCTCGGCCACTGGACGAGCGTCGAGTTCGTCGAATCGCGCTTCGTGCGCTGGCAAGGCCCGCTGGTGTTCGCCCTCGTCGGCCTCGCCGCGCTCGCCCTGCCTGCCGCGCTCGCGGGGCATTTCCCGGCGCCGCTCTGGGTCGGATCGGCGATCGCGCTCGACGGCCTCCGCCGGAACCTCGCGACCCGCACGAAGAGCCCCGACAAACCTGAGGCCGAAAGGAAGGAAGAGCCCCCCGCGCCCCGCCCGCCGCTGCGCCCGCTCGTCGAGTCCATTCACGCGGCCCAGGGCCCCTTGCTCCTGCCGCCCGAGACGCCGGGCGTCGAGCCCGCACGCATCTCGCCGGGCACGGATTTACGCGCCAAACGTCTGCTCGACGATCTCTCCCGCGAGCTCGGCGCCGAGAAGGGCCTCTACGTCCATCAAGGGCTCGCCTGCGACGCCTTCGAGGAGCGCAAAAATATCCTCCTTTGCACGCCGCCGCTCTCCGGAAAAACCACGACGCTCGATCTGCTCCTCTTTTACGCGCTCCTCGTCGAGGCCGAGAACGTCCTCTGGCTCGCCCCCTCCGCCGCCGCCGCGCGCGTGGCCGAGCAGCGCGTCCTCGCGCGGGCCGAAGCATTACGCTGGAAATGGAATGTCCACGCGGCGAACATCGCCGCGGGCGCCGGCGCGGCGGATCCGACCCACGCCTCCCCCTCGCTCGTCTTCGCCGACCCCGAGGGCGTGCACCGCGAGCTTTGTGGCAGGCAAAAAGAATGGTCGGCGTTCCTCGGGGGCCTCGGGCTCGTGGTCTTGCCGGATCTCGAAGAATGGCACGGCGCCCCCGGCGCGCACCTCGCCTTGCTCCTCCGCCGCCTCCGCCGCGCCTCGGCCCGCGCCGCCGCCCGCGTCATCGAAAAAGGCGAGCGAATTCGTTTCCTCTGCACGGCCGATCCGACCTTCCGTGACCTCGGCCAGCTCGGCGAGCGCCTCGTCGGCCGCCCCATGCTCGTGCTCGGCCCCGAGGTCGACGGCGCGCCGCGCCCCCCGGTCGTCTCGTATTTCCTTCCCCCGCGCCCGCGCGCCCAGGCCGACGTCCACCCGGCCGTGCGTGCGCTCGGCGAATCCCTCGCGCAGGGTTTTTCCGCGGAGCTCTTCGGGTACGACGACGTCCTCTCGCGGGCCGACGTCGCGCGGGCGAACGAATGGAGCCTCGGTCGCGACGTCGCCACGCGTGGCCGCGCCTTCGCCGAGGAGCGAAGCGAGCTCTCGCGCGCCCTCTCCGAGGCCGAGGTCGTGATCGCGCGCGTCCGCGCCGCGACGTACGGAAAGAGCCCGATCCTCGCCGCGCACGTGGGCTTTCGCGCCGCCACCGTGCCCGAGGCGCGCCTCGCCGCGCTCGGCGCCGGCGAGCGCGTCGGCAAGGCCATCGCGCCCCCGAAACCCGAGCCCAAAGAGGTTTCGCCGGACCAACTCGGACCCCCGCAATCCCCCGGCGAGCTCGAGGCCGAGGCCATTGCGCAGGCGGATCTCGAACGGAAGGTCCTCGTCCTCTGGCAGCCCGACTCCGATCCTTTCTCCGCGCTCCTCGCCGCCGAGCGCCCGCAATATCGCCACCCCGACCTCGATCTCGGCTGCGCCCTCGTCGTCGATCCGCTCGCCGAATCCATCCAGCGGGCGCACCTCCGGGCGGCCCTCGTCGAGGCCGCGTGGAGCGAGGACGAGCTCGCCGCGGACTTCTCCCGTCCCGTCGTCGAGAGCGCGCTTTCGCCTGGGAAAGCCGATTCTACCGAGGCCACGCGCCTCGCGCGGACCACGTTGACGGTCCTCGACCCGCAGACCGGCGAGCGCCGCGAGGTCCACCGGTTCTCGGCTGCCGGCGAGGCGCACCCGGCGCTTTGTTTCGACGTCGCGGCCGAGCCGGCGTGGCTCGTCGATCGCCACACGGGCGAGGTCCTCTACGGCGTCGAGCGCGCCCGCATGCTCTCGGCCGCGTACCCGGGCCGCATTTTCGTGTTTCGCGGCGGCCGTTACGTGGTCAAACCCGCCTCCGAGCAGGACGGCCTCGCCTCCGGCCGCATCGCGTGCGAGCGCGAGGAGCGCGCGCTCGTCACGAGCCCCATTCGCGAGGTCTCGGTCACGCCCGTCGAGCGCCGCAAAGAAGCTCCGCAAAAAGACGGCCGGGAAGGGGAGCGAGCCGAGCGCCGCGCCGAGCCACGGAGGTCGCTCGGCGGCGCGCCGTTCCTCTTCGAGCGCCGGCTCGTCGAGGTCGAGGAGCGCAGCCTCGGCCTGCGCCGCCACGGCCCCGACGGAGAGCCGCGCGACGTCACGATGTACGCCGATCCGCTCGTGTTTCGTCACGCGACGAAAGCGGCGGTCCTCGCCCTGCCCGAGGCCTCGTTCGGGCCGATCGGCGAGGGCACGCTGCACGCGCTCGTGCACCTCTTCCGCGTGACCTTGCCCGCGTTCGTGTGGTGCCGCGAGGAGGACCTGCTCATCGTGCGCGTCGCGCGCTTCGGCGCGACAGAAACCCCGGCGATCGTGTTCGTCGACGCCCACCCCGGCGGCGTGGGTTTTTCCGAGGCGGTGACGCTCGACGTCCTGCGCGTCGTGTGTGGTTTTTCCCTGGCGATCGTCGAGCGTTGCCCTTCGCGTTGTGCCGCGCCCGACGGGTGCCCGTCGTGCCTGCAAATTCCGCAATGCCACGCGGCGCCGGGGGAGGAGAGCAAGCTCGACAAGCGGGGCGTGCGGGAGCTCCTCGGAAAGATCCTCGGCCGGAGCTGACGCATTTCGGTTATCCTCCCGCCCCTCGATGCGCCTCTCCTCCCCGTTCGTCCTCGCGTTCGCTGCGCTCGCCGCCTCCTGCGCCGCTGCGCCCACCGGCCCCACGGGCGCTTCGGCCTCGGATCCGCCCGAAGAGCCGCCTGCGCCCGTCGTCCCGCGCGAGGTCTCCCTCGAGCCTCCGCGTGGCGCCCTCGGCACCGCCGCGCCCGTCGAAGCCCGCGACAAAGTTCCCCTGAAGGGCCTGCGTGTCGACGCCCGCCCCGGGGATTTCGTGCTCTCGCACGCCGGGCGTGTCGCCGTCGTCTCGGCGAAGGGCCACCTCGTCGATTATGGCCTCGAGGGCGGCGCGGATGGAATGGTCTCCCTCCAATCCGTGCTCCAGATCGGCCTCGGCGTCGCGGCCTCCGACGTCGTCCGCGTCGATCTCGTCGGCGAGAAGAAAAACGTGGTCCGCGTCGATCGCGCCGTGCGGGGACAGCCCCTCTCGCACGTGAGTTTTTATCATTTCGGCACCGGCGACGCGCTCTGGATCGAGAGCGCCGCCGTCGCCGCGCCCGAGATCGAGCCCGTCGATCCCGGCCCCCTCGGCGCCGCCAAGCGCCTCCCCGCGCTCGCCGTCACCCTCGGCGAGAACATCCATTGGGGCAACGTGCCCACGTGGGTCGAGGGCGCGGGCGCCGTCACCCGAGCCCTGCATTTCCGCGCCGAGTTCGTCGCCCGCGACAGCCTCGGCACCGCGTACGCGCTCTGCTCCGAGGAGGGCCCCCTCTTCGCGCGCTTCGGCTCCCCCGAATATGGGTTTTTCGAGGCCGCCCTCACCGGCGAGCGGGTCGTCCCCGTCGTCCACGCCGGCTTTTCCGAGCGTCGCCGCGTCGCCGTCACCCTGAGCGACCGCTCCGCTGGCGACGCCGCGCTCGCCTTGCCCTGCCGCGCCCCCGCCGCGCGCCGCCGCGTCGCCCTTCCCACGGTCGCCGCCCGCGGCGGCCGCGTCGAGCTCGCCCGCTGCGACGGCGCCGGCCGCCGCCGCGTTTATGCCGAGCTCGCCGCCGACCCGCGTGTGGTTGGCAAGACAGACCGCACGATCGAGCTGCCCGAGGGCTGCTTCGACGCGCGCCTCGTCGCGCCGGGCCACGCCCCGGGGCCCTGGTTTCGCGTCGAATCCCTCGCCGCCGAGGCGGCCCGCGCCCAGCCGATCGCCGGCCGCCTGCGCGTCAGCGTCACCGAGGCCGGAAATCCCATCCCCGCGCGGCTCCTCGTGCGTGGCAAGGACGGCACGCCCGATCCCGACTGGGGCGACGAACCCGTCTCCGGCGCTTCGCTCAACGTGGCCTACCTCGACCGCGGCGAGCGCGAGCTCTTCGTCCCGCCCGGCAAATACCACGTCGCCCTCACGCGCGGCTTCGCGTACTCGGCCCACGAGGAGGACGTCGAGATCACGGCTGGCCGGGACGTCGTGGTCCGCGCCAAGCTCGAGCGCGTCGTCGACACGAAGGGGTTTGTCTCGGCCGATCTGCACCTCCACGCCGAGCCCTCCCCCGACGCCCCCGCGCCGCTCGCCGAGCGCGTGCGGAGCCTCGTCTCCGTGGGCGTCGACGTCGCCGTCGCCACCGATCACAACGCCGTCACCGATTACGGCCCCACGATCCGCGAAATGGGCCTCGGCGCCGATCTCGTCAGCATCGTCGGCGACGAGGTCACCTCCCCCGCCTGGGGCCATTTCAACGTTTTTCCGATGCTCCCGGCCGCCCCGGCGCTCCCCTGGATCGGCGTCTTGCCGGCCGAGATCTTCGCCGCCGCGCGGGCCCAGAAACCCTACGGTACGAGCACGATCCTCCAGGTGAACCACCCTCGCTGGGGCGGGATCGGGTACTTCGAGCTCCTCCGCTTCGATCCCGACGACGTGAAGGGCTGGCTCGATCGCTCGCCGCTCGCCGACCTCGGCTTCGATCTGCTCGAGGTCTACAACGGCGACCACTCCCGTTACATCGCCGGCGTCGAGCCCGTCATGCGCGACTGGTATGCGCTCCTCGACGCCGGCTTCCGCGTCGTCGGCACGGGCAACTCCGACTCGCACAAGCTCGCTTATCACGAGGCGGGTTTGCCCCGGAACCTGGTGTTCGTCGGGAGCGACGCGAAGGGCGCCTTCTCGGAGGCGGCGTTCGTGGACGCATTGCGGAAGGGGAACGTCAGCGTGTCGGGAGGGCCGTTCGTCCGGATCGAGGTCGCTGGCGCTGGAATGGGCGAGACGATCCCGCCGGGCGAGGCCGAGGTCACGGTCCGCGTGGACGCGCCGCCCTGGATCGACGTCGACCGGATCGAGCTCGTCAAGCGCGGAAAGACCTTGCGGACCTTCCCCATCACCGGCCGCAAGGGCCCCGTCGAGCAGCGCTTTCGCGAGACCTTCGAGAAGGGCGACTGGATCCTCGCCATCGCGCGAGGCACGAGGACGATGGACGCCTACGTGCCCGGCGTCCCGCCCCTCTCGTTCACGAATCCGGTGTTCGTGCGCTGAAGGAGGGTTCGGCCGTGCTCTCCTGCTTGTCGTCGGGCCGCGTTCGTTTTATGCGCACGTCCGTGGACCTGGAACTACAGGGCTCCGTCGTCTTCGTGACCGGCGCCTCCGGCGGCATCGGCAACGAGATATGCCGCGCCTTCCTCGCAGAGGGCGCCTCCGTCGCGGCCTTCTCGCGCCGCGGCATGCCCGAGGGAGACCGCGCGCGCGCCGTCTCGCTCGTGGGCGACGTGCGTGATCCCTCGGCCGTCGACCAGGCCATGCGCGAGGCCGAGGCTCGGTTCGGCCGCGTCGACGTCTGCGTCGCGTGCGCCGGCGTCTGGCCGCCCGACGCGACCCCGCTGCACGAGATGGCGCCCGCCCGCGCCCGCGACGTGATCGAGACGAACCTGCTCGGCGCCATCTGGACCGCCCGCGCGTTCCTCGCCTCCCTCGCGCGAACGGGCCCGCGCGAGGACGAGCGCGGCGCGAGCCTCGTGCTCGTCGGCTCCACCGCCGGCCGTTTCGGCGAGCGCGGGCACAGCGAATATGCGGCCAGCAAGGCCGGGCTCCGGGGCCTCTCGCTCTCGCTCAAGAACGAGATCGTGGCCCTCGATCCGCGCGGCCGCGTCAACCTCGTCGAGCCCGGCTGGACCGTGACGCCGATGGTCGAGGCGTGCCTCGAGCAGCACGGCGCGCTCGAGACCACGCTGCGCACCATGCCCCTGCGAAAGCTCGCGACCCCGACGGACGTCGCGCGCGCCGTGTTGTTCCTCGCCTCGCCTGCGATGGCGGGTCACCTCTCGGGTGAAGCGCTGCTCGTCGCCGGCGGAATGGAGGGGCGCGTGCTCGCGTGAGCCCTTCGCCTGCCGATGAAGCGACTCGTCCAGACCTTCCACGACCGATTCGGCATCCTCCCGCCGGAGGGCATGCTCCCCACGGGTCCGCTGCGTCCCTTCGACGGGGCGGCCATGCTCGTGGGATCGGAGGTCGCGCACGCGCACGGCGTCGCCCTCGCCCAGGCCGAGATCGGCCCGTTTCTCCGCAGCGCGCCCGAGGGATACCTGCTCGTCGGCTTCTGGGGGCACGGCGTGCAGAGCCACGCATTTTATTACGTCCGCGTCGACGCCCATAGCCGCGTCTATTTCCGCCTCCCGCACGGCGGCGTGTACATGGACAACGAGCGTGCGGCCGAGCGCATTCGTGTCTTCTTGACCCGGTATTTCGCGATCGAGCCCCAGCTCCGCGCCCAGACGACCTCGTTCGTCGCGGTCGACGCCATGGGCGAAGCGCGTTACCGGCTCGTCGGCAAGGACGGAACGACGGTCGAGCTCGATCACAGCCTGCTCGTCGACGCTGCGTTCGAGGAGCGATTCGCGCCCCTCCTGCCGTCGCCTTGAGGGCGCGACGTGTCGCGGCAGGCTGCTCCCCGCTTGCGGAGCGAGGCGCGCCGCGGTACCGCGTTACCGCATGGGAACGCGCCGCATCGTCCGCACGTACATGACCCGTAGTCCGCTCACCGTCCCGCGCACGACCACCATGGCGCGCGCCATGAAGCTCCTCGACGAGCACGGCTTTCGCCACCTGCCCATCGTCGACGAGGCTGGCAAGCTCATCGGCCTGCTCTCGGAGCGCGAGCTCAAGATCGTCGAGAACATGCGCGTCGTCGACGCCGGCATGGCGTGCGTCGAGGACTTCATCCTGGGCCCGCCCTACAGCGTCTCGCCCGAGACCCCGCTCGCCGAGGTCACGCGCACGATGGCCGAGAAGAAGTACGGCTCGGCCGTGGTCGTCGAGGGCGACACCGTCGTGGGTCTGTTCACGACCGTGGACGCGCTCCGCGCCCTGACGGCGATGCTCGACGAGGTGGAGGGCGGCTGAGGCGCGTCATTGCACGTCGCCGGGGACCGTCCCCGGCCCATATCGAGCGACGACGCCCTTGCGCCGCACCCCCGCGGCCTTCGGGCCATGGAAGTCACCCCCCACGGCCCAGAACGAGCCGGTCCCGTCCGACCAGGCCGCGTGCAGGTCGTCGTACGGCTCGATCACGAACTCGTCGATCCACGCCCCGCTCACGAGCCTCTGCTTTTGCCCGCCGTCACCCACGAGGAGCGCCGACCCCGAGGGCCCACAGGCGACGCCGTTGACGAGGTTCGTCAAATCAATGTTCAATTCGGAAAAACCGTCGCCGCTCGAGCGGAGCACGACGGCGCCGCCCACCGCGTACACCTCCTTCGCCCCGCACCCGGACACCGTGAGCAGCTTCGCCGACGCCGGCGCGGGCAAAACGAGCGACCACGCCCCGCCCTTCTTGCGCCAGATCGTGCCCTTCTCGCCCACGAGATAGAGGTCGTCGGGCGCGCTGCCCCTCCGCCGGAGGCCTCGGACGGGCCACAAGCGGGCAGGAGGACCAGCGTTACGAGGGTGAGGGGCAGGGCGAGGGCGCGAGGCATGGCGAGCCATCGTGCCTCACCGACGCGCTCAGGGCTCGGCGAAGATGTCGTCCAGCGTCGTCGCGGAGAGCAGGCGCAGGGTCCACGTGTCGAGCGTCGCGCACGTCGCCCCGGCGATCCGCGCCTCGACCGCCGCCGAGACCTCGCCGAAGCGCGCCCGGAGGAGAGAGCGGAGCACCTCGCGGCGGCCCTCTTCGCGGCCCTTCTGGGCTGCGCTCTCCTTCAGTTGTTCGAGCTCTTCGTTCCCTTTTCGCTCGAGCGCCCGGACCACCTCGCGCTCCGCATTCTGCACGTCGAGCAGCGCCCGCACCGCAATGGGACGCACGAAGCACGGATCTTCGAGCATGCCATCCAGCGGGAGCGGCACGAATGCGCGTTTTTGCGCCGACCACTCGCAGACCTCGCGGCGCTTGACGAAGATCGCGAACACGCGACGCACACCACGCTCGACGAGATCCTCGGCCTTCTCGCGCACGTCGCGGACGCTCTGCTCGTTCACGATCTCGAACGAGATCTCCTCCAACCACCGCCGCCCCGTGGCCGGATCCTGCCCCTCGCGCCGGATCGACAGGTCCGTCGCGAAGTTCGACCCCTCGGACACGCGGGTGAGCAGCTCCGTCGAGGGCCGGTAGCCCGGCCGAACGTGCGGGAGGATCAAGAAATCCAGGCTCGTCTGCAGGTCCGCGTGTGGCTCGAGCGCCGGCTGCGCGACGACCTTGCGGCCGCGGATCATCTCGTCCCGCGTCGTCTCCGGCACGACGATGTGCTCATCCACCGGCGGGAAACGTCCCGGGCGTGAGCCCGGCGGCGGGAACGACAGCACCGCACCATCACGAGGCGGAGCGAGCAGCATCCTCGACCGGTCGGGCTTGGGATCCATACCACGTCAAGGTAGCAGATCCGAAGCACGTCTGGCAGCACAAAAATGCCACCTTCCTGCTCCGCGGGCAAACCCCGCGCGTGGCGCGAGGATCGAGTATAGTCCCCGCCGTGGACCCGCGCCGAACGCCCGAGGACGAGGTGCCGCGCGTGCGCGTCGCCGCGCTCGTCCTGGCCCTCGCCGCGTCGCCCGCGTGTGGCGCGCAGGACGAGCCGCCGGGCCGCACCGTCGAGGGGCGCGATCCGGCCGTGGCACCGGCGCCGCTCGGCTCGGCGACCACGCTCCCGCTGCCGCCCGAGCCCTCGGCCGCGCGCGCGCCCGAGCCCGAGGGGCCCACGCAGGCGGACCTCGAGCCCGGCCAGGGCCACGAGCTCGCCAGCATCGCGATGCGCAATTTCGTGTACATCGCGCCCGATTACCAGTCCACGCGCCTCGGCTACCTGCGCGCCGGCGCCGTCGTCCCCCGCGCCGCCGCGCCCGCCGGCTTCAAGCGGTGCAAGGGCGGCTTTTATCGGATCCACCCGCGCGGCTACGTCTGCGTGGGCATCGGCGCGACGCTCGACGTCGACCACCCCGTCGTCCTCGCCGCCGTCCGCGGCCCGCGCCGGGGCGAGCCTTTTCCTTACCATTACGTCGTTTCGCGCAGCCCCCCGCCGCACCTCTACGTCCACCTCCCCACGCCCGCGGAGCAGCGCACCGTCGAGGGCCGCCCCCTCGGCGCCCGGGGCATGAATGAATGGATCGTGCAGGAGATTGGCAGGATGATCGGCGAGGCCGATCCCGTCTCCCCCTTCCTCCAATCGGGCCGCGATTTGCCCAAGCCCGCCGGCGCGGAGGAAAAAGTCCGTTTCCACGCGCACCGCGGCCGCGCCAAGGCTCGCTCGGCGTTCGGGCTCATGGCCACCTTCGACTGGACGGGGCGACGCTTCGGCCTCACGACCGAGCTCGACCTCGTCCCGATCGATCGCACACGCCCCGCGCACCTCTCGGAATTACGCGGCGTCGTCTTCAAGGCCCCGGGCGTGCCGGCCTTCGTCATGCACCAGGGGCTCCGCGCGCTCCGGCCCGACGAAGAGGGAAAGCTCCGGCCCGCGGAGTACGTCCCTTTCCGGAGCGGCTGGGTGCTCACGGGACACGCGTCGAGCGGCGGCGCGCACCGCGTGGAGGGCAAACCCGGCGAGGCGCTCGCGGCGTACCTCGAGACCACCGAGGGTGTGTGGCTCGCGGCGAGCAGCCTGCGGATCGGCCGGCTCGGGCAGGATCTCTGGGGCCACGCCAGGCGCGGCAAGCGCTGGATCGACATCTCCATCGAGCTCCAGATGCTCGTCGCTTACGAGGGGACGACCCCTGTCTTCGCCACGCTCGTCTCCACGGGCAGGGGTGGCCTCTCCGATCCGGAGACGACGGGCGCGACGGTCCAGGGCACATTTTTCGTGCAATCGAAGCACGTGACGGCGACGATGGACGGCGATCCCGCGAGCGAGGCCGCGTTCGAGCTGCACGACGTGCCTTACGTCCAGTACTTCCACCAGAACTACGCCATTCACGGCGCGTACTGGCACGACGAATTCGGCAAGGCCCGCAGCAATGGCTGCGTGAATGTCTCGCCCGCGGACGCGGCCTGGCTCTTCGAATTCACCGATCCGCCCGTGCCGCCCGCGTGGCACGGCGCGATGACACCCGCCGGCGGCACGCTCCTGTACGTTCACCCTTGAATGGGCAGCACATTGTCGACGTGATGGTTGGCGGGCATCCCGCTTGACCAAGCTCCCCGGACTGGGTTAGATCTTCGAGATTTCGTGGGTCCATCCAGATTTCCGGAAAGGACGTTGGTCATGCGTTCTCGAAAGGCCGGCTTCTCTTGCGCCGGGCTTTGTGGCTCCCTGCTCGTGGTGGTGTTCGCCGGTTGCGCGTCCGAGCCGAGCGGGGAATCCCTCGCGGGTCGCAGCGACGTCGACCTCGAACCGGTGCCCTCCCCGCAGGGCGACGAGCCCCGCGACGCCCGGCCGCTCCCGCCGCTGTCCACGGGCCCCGGAGCGCGCCCCGCGCCGCCGCCGACGCCGCCGCAAGGCGCCACGTCGTTCCTCTCGGCCGACGAGCCCTGGCTGCAATGGGGCGAAGAGGAGGAAGAAGAGGAAGAAGAAGAAGAGGAAGAGCGCGAGCTCGAGGAGGGCGACATCTACCGCGTCCTCGGCGACGGCGTGCTCCTCAACCTCAATCTTTATCGGGGCCTGCAGGTCATCGACATCAGCGACCTCTCGAATACGGAGATCATCGGGCGTTTGCCCGTCCACGGCAGGCCGGTCGAGATGTACGTCGACGGCGATCGCGCCGTCATCCTGCTCAACGAGTGGTCCGGCTACGAGGGGCACCCCGAGAAGTTCATCGTGAAGGACCGGACGGGCGGGACCATCCTCCTCGTCGACATCGCCGATCGGCAGCACCCGAAGCTCCTCTCGCAGCGTTACATTCCGGGCAACATCCAGACGAGCCGGTATGCGAACGGCGCTGACAAGGACTCGCTCTACGTCGCCGCGAGCGAATGGCAGTACAACCAGACGCCGAACGGCTGGGATTACGTGCTGAAGAGCACGGTGAAGAGCTTCGACGTCGCTCCGAACAAGCTCGTCTCGAAATCGGAGATCACGCTCGGCGGCGACGTGACGGACGTGCACGCGGAGGGTGACGTCCTGCTCGTGGCCCGCGGCAACGCCTCCTGGGTGAACGAGAGCAGCCAGGTCGCGGTCGTCGACATCTCGAACATCGACGGTTCGATGACCCTGCGCGACGAGATCACCGTCCCGGGCTTCGTGCGCTCGCAGTTTCACATGGATCTACGCGGCGACGTGCTGCGTGTTTTCTCCGGCTCCGGGACCAGCTCGATCTCGCGCCCGAGTACAGCCAGGTGTTTCCGATCGGCGATGCGTACATCGCCCGGGTGAAGGAGCCGAACTGGTATTACTGGTGGTGGGACCCGAACGGCCCGAAGACCGTGGAGATCGTCCCCAGGGGCGGGGACGTCGACGTCGCCCAGCCCGTCGCGAGCTTCGAAGTGCCCGAGGGCGCGGAGCTCTTCCAGGTCGGCGACGAGATGGTTTCGGTGAAATCGGTCCCGAACGGCTGGCCGAATTACGAGACCACCGTGCAGGTCTTCGACCTCTCGGACCCCACGAATCCCACGCAGGTGGGCTCGCTCGTCACGACGGAGCTGCCCGCCGCGGGAAATCTGTATTTCGGCGACATCTACGGCCCCGCCGTCCGCGTGGTCGGCGATTCCCTCGTCTTCACGAGCATCGAGAGCGTGTGGGGTGAGCCGTTTCACGTGAACACTTGCTGGAAGTACGTCTCGACGACCGCCGACTGCCTCGGCGAGGAGGGCTGCACGTACGACGTCGGCGAGCGGACCTGCTACGAAATCGATGGCAAGGCCCCTTATTGCGTGGGCGGCTTCGCCTCCTGCACGGACCACGAGGACGCGGAGTCGTCCTGCGCGCCGTACCCCGGCGATCCGAGCTCGAATACGTCCAGCTATTGCTACGACACGTCTCATGGCCGCGTGAGGACGCGATACTCGTTCGAGGCGCTCGACCTCTCGGATCCCACGAATCCGAAGATCGGGGGCGTCCTCCAGACCCCCGTGGAGGACCACGCCGTACGTCTGCTCGACGACGACGGATCGCTCTACGTCACCCTCAAGCGTCCGGTCGAGCTGCCGCTGGATCCTCGGCCTTACGCGCAATAGTTCGTTCGTCGTGTCGATTTCACGGACCCCGCGGCCCCCGCGCTCGGCCCGGCGATCAACGTCCCGGGTGAGCTCGTCGCCAAGCAGGGCTCGACGCTCTTCACGCACGACAAGGCGTGGGGCCAGCAGTTCGTGGATTCGGCGATCGCCAGGCTCGAGCTCCACGAGGACCTCGCGTACCTGCAGAACTACGAGCACCTGCCGTTCCGCCGCGTGAGATCGATCGGCGTCGACGACGGCGGCCTCCCCGTCGCCGTGCATGGCCTGCAATGGCAGCCGTACAGCTATTTCTATGGCACGTCCATCGAGCCGTCGTTCTCCGTCTTCGCGCCTCGCCCGGACGGCGACGATTTCGTGGAGCTCTCGACCACGCCCTTGCCGACCTCCCTCACGCTGGAGCACGTCGAGCAGAAACGCGCGTTCCTCCGGACGTACAACGGGCTCGTGCTGGTGGACCTCGACGACCCGGGGGCGCCGCGCGCGCAGGCGTTCTTCAAGACCTGGTACTGGTATCACGGGACGGGCCCCGCGCGGATCGTCGACGATCAGGTCTACGTCCCGGCGGGGCCGGCGGGCATCCTGCAGCTCGGGATCGACGAATCGAACCTCCTGCAATCCCCCTGAATCGAGGCAACCGCTTCAGGGGCCCGCGATCTCCAGCGTCGACTTCGGCTTCTGGCCGGGCCGCGCCTTGCGCAGCACCTCGATCAGATCGTGCTTCTGCTTGCCATACTCGAGCGTGACGACCTTCTCGGTCGCCTTTTGCGCGCTCGTGCCGAAATCCTCGAAGACGATCACCTGCACCTTCGTCCGCGTCGAGGCGCGGTTCCGGTCCGAGGCGAAGTAATGGGCCTGGATCTTGTAACGCCCGTCCCTCGCGTTTTTCAGGACGTACATCTCGGGGCCGTAGCCCTGCGTGACGTCGAGGGTGAGCTGGCCGCCGATCTGCGTCTGGCGGTTGCCATAATAGCAGACGTCGCCGCTCGGCTCGGTCACGTGCAGGTCGATGTCGGTCGCGTCCGTGTTCCACGTGATCATCACGACGAGATCGGCGCTCTTTAGCTGGGTCTCGCGGGCCACCTGGGGCAGGCGGCTCTTGACGTATTCGGGGATGCTCGTCTTCATGTCGCCGCGCGCCGCGCGCTGGAGCAGGTCGAAGTATTCGAGCGCGAGGATCTTGCGGAACTCGCCGAACCGCGCGTCCCACCGCCCCGCCAGGCCGACCTCGAAATAGGCCATCGCGAGGTCCGCGCGGCCGAGGCGCGCGAGGGTCTGCGCCATGGCACGGTAGGTCTGCGGCTCGTAGGGGCGCGACGCGGCGACGCGGCGGAAGAGGTGGAAGGCGTCCGCGGGGAGGCCGAAGCTCATGGCGGTGACCCCGATGTCACGCGCGAGCACGGCGTCGCCGGGGTTCTCCTCGACGAGCGAGCTCAATGCCTTCAAGGCGTCGCCGGGCCCGAGCGACCTCCGCCGCCGCTCGGCCTCGGTCGCCATGCGATCGTAATCGAGCTTGTGCGCGGCGAGATCGGCGAGCACGGGGGCGGGGATCGATTTCTTGTCGCGGGATTTCACGACGAGCGGGGCCGCGTCGACGCGGAAGCTCTCCTCGGGCATCTGATCGAGGGCGCGGCGGAAGCCCGTGGGCACGGCGACGTTCACGCCGGGGGTCTGGGGTAGACCGTCGATCCAGCGCAGGAACGTGGCCTTGGGATTCCCGAGCGCGGAGGCCGAGAGGGCCAGCGTGTCCTCGACGACGCGCGAGGCCGCCGCAGACTTGATCGTGCGCGCGAAGTCCTCGGGCACGATGCCGAAGCGCTGGTAGTCGGCCTCGGATTCGAGCATGAGCAGCGACGAAGTTTTTCCGGGAACGCGGAAGTGGATCGAGTAGGCCTTCGCCATGACCTCGGTGGCGGGGGCGAGCTCCTCGATCTGCGCGACAGCGATCTGGCCATAGCCACGAATGGCGAGCGGCGAGGTGATGGCCTGGCCGAGGGGGGCCTTGACGACCTGCGTGCCGCTGCCCGATTCGAGCGTGAGCTCCAGGGCGGCGTCCTTGTCGGGCGTGCCGCGGCCGGCGACGCGCAAGGTTTGGCCGGGAAATACGAAGCGGGGGCGGCCGGCGAAGAGGATGTCCGCGCCGCCGGAGACCTTTGCCGAGACCAGGCGGAAGGGGCGGCTCTTGTGCGCGGTCGAGGCCTTCTGCACCTCGGCGTCGCCGGTGACCGAAAAGAGCGCGCCGCCGGTCTCGCGCGTGAGCCGCGTGAGCGCATCGACATCGGTGCCCGCGAGCCCGGTCTGATACGCGTAAATCGAGCGGACCGCGGTTTTTTGCAGGCGCCGCGTCATGGTCTGCGCGTCGGGCTCGCCCCAGGTCGCGGCGCCGTCGCTGAGGAGGAAGACGTCGTATTGCGGGGCGCCCTGCGCGCTCGCGGCCCGACCGAGCGCCGCGCCGAGATCGGTCGCGCCTTCGAGCGCGAGGTTCGCGGCGAAGGCCTGGAGCTCCTTGCGCGAGGCGGCGTCGTTCGTGACGAACCTCGGCTTCCAGAAGCTCTGCTCGACGTTGAAGAAGAGGACGTTGTAGCGCTTGATCGAGTCCTCGTTGTTCGTGAGGATCGCGTCGAGCAGCTTCAGCCAGACGTTCATGCGATCGGGGTTCGAGGACAGCGACGTGTCGACGAGGAAGAGCGCGGCCTCCTCGCCCTTCGCCGCGGCCGTGGCGGGGAACTGCGGCGCGATGTCGGCCGTGAAATACGGCCCCGTCGCGGCGTCCGTGGCGACGAGGTGCGTGGAGGCGGGCTTCTTGATGCGGAGCGTGACGGTCTTTCCGGACGGATCGTCGAAGCGATAGAACCGTTTGTCCGGGCCCGAGAAGGGCTGGGACTTCGGCGTGACCTCGACGGCCGCGCCCTGCGGGGCCGCGACGGCGAAGTCGATCGCCTTGCTGCCGACGTTCTCGGGCAGATCGAAGCTGTACTCGAGGTCCTCGCCGATACGCGTCAGCGGCACGTCGTAGCCGAGGACGATGCGGTGGGATTTGCCGGCGACGAGCGGGAAGACGCGGGTGTTGAAGACGTTCGGCCCGGCCCACTCGAGCAGCGCCGGATCGACGTTGCGGCGCACGGTCTGCGTGTAGGCGAGCGCGGCCTTCTCCTTCGGCACCATACGCGCCTCCTTCACGCCCTGCCAGGCGTCCTGCCGCGCGCGCCGGATCTCGAGCGGATCGCTGCCCATGCCGCGCGCCCGTTCGGCCGGGAAAAACGCCGGCGCCGCGTCACCCGCGATGGCCATCGCGTCCTGCCCGAAGGCGAAATAATACGGCGACGCGCCCACGGGCAGGCGGAGCTTCAGCGTGCCTTCGTAGGTCTGGGCGCGGTTGTTCTTGACCACGATGTCGAGCACGACGCGGGCCATGGAGCCGTCGATCGCGACCTTGGTTTGCACGCTGCGCACCGGCAGCGCCTCGTGATCGCCGATCTCGACGCGCACCGCGTGCGCCCCGCTCTCCGCGCGTTTCCACGTGGTCGCCTCGGCCGATCCCGCGGCGGGCTTGGGCTTCGCCGCGGCCTCTTCCTTCGCGCCGGCCTTCTCGTCGGCCACCACGCGCGGGGCTGCGCCGCCGCCCGGCGCGGCCGCGGGCGCGCGGGGAGCGGCCTGCGCCATCGGCGACGGCGCGCTCGCCTCCTCGGCTTCGGCTCCTCGCGACGGGGCAGCGGACTCCGCCTCCGTCGAATCGTACGGCGCGGGCGCGCCCTCCGCGGCCGGCGCGCCCGCGGGCGCATCTGCCATCGAGGGAGGAGCCGAGGCGCCGCCGCATCCGCCCGCGCTCGGGGCGAGCGTCGTGAAGAGCGCGAGGAGCACGAGGAGAGCACGCGCACGTGAGGTCATGGCCCGAGCATAACGGAAGCGCGCGCCGGCACTTACAGGAAGATCGACGGATCCAGCGGATGGCCTTTTCGCCGCCGCGCGTGTCGCGTATCCTCGGAGGCATGAAGCTCGCGAGCGTCGCGACGGAGACCCTCGACATCGTGGCGAGGGGCGAATACGAGAGCGCGGGGGGCGTCCGTGTGCGAATCGGCCCCCTCGTGGAAGCGGCCGCGGCGGGGACCGTGCTTCACGCGCCGGGCAGCCTCGCGAATGCCGAGCCACGCGAGCGCCGCGCGGGGCGGGCGCGCGTGGAGGTGACGGACGAGACGACCGCGGTGGCGGGCCGAAGGCTCGTGGGCGAGGGGGAGGCGCGCGTCGCCGCGCTCAATTTCGCGTCCGCGAAGAACCCGGGCGGCGGGTTCCTGAGTGGCGCCAAGGCCCAGGAGGAGGACCTCGCAAGGTGCTCGGCGCTTTATACCTGCCTCCTCCGGCAGCCCCGGTATTACGAGGTGAACCGGGCGACGGACTCCATGATCTACACGGATCACCTCATCTATTCGCCCGACGTGCCGTTTTTCCGGGACGAACGCCTCGTGCTGCTCGACGCGCCGTTCACGTTGTCGATCGTCACGGCGCCCGCGCCGAACGCCGGCGAGGCGTTACGCCGCGACAAGAAGGCCGGCCCCGCGATCCGCGAGGCCCTCGAGCGGCGCGCGGCGTACGTGCTCGCGGCGATGGCCCTCTACGGCCACCGCACCCTCGTGCTCGGCGCCTGGGGGTGCGGCGTGTTCCGCAACGATCCGCGCGAGGTCGCGGACGTGTTCGCCCGGTGGATCGTGCACCCGCGCTTCGAGGGCGCCTTCGATCGGGTGGTCTTCGCGGTCTACGATCGCGGCGCGGGGAGGCCGAACCTGCGCGCCTTCGAGGAGCGCATGGCGGAGCTCTCGTGAGCGCCTCTTGTGCCGCGACGCGCTTGTCGGCACGATCGATCGGACGTCTCATGGCCTCGACCTTTCGCCCTCGTCGCTTCGCTGGATCCGCCCTGCTCGCCGCGGCGCTCGGGCTCGCCTCGTTCCTCGGGATCGAGCCGGCCCACGCGCAGACGTTCCCCGCCGATGCGGCCTGGAAGCCGCTCGTCCGCGGCGGCGTGCCGGTCATGGATCCCGCCGGGGATGCGGCGTCCGAGCGCGACGTCGTCAGCGACCCCGCGCTCGGCGCCGCGGCGTACTTCGCGGGCGACGCCAATTTCCTTTACGTCCGGCTGCGGATCAACGACGTGGTGCTCGAGGCGCCGCCCGCGAATTTCAAGGCGTCCGGCTGGGTTTGTCTCATCGACACCGACGGCGACCTTTCGAGCCACGAGCTCATCATGGGCGTCGACGGGAGCACGGACCTCGTCGAGCTCCGGAGCTCGGCGCAGCTCCTGAAGAGTTACCCGACGACGACCCACGCGCGTTCCGTCGTGGCCCCCTCGATGGTGAGCGGAGACGCGGATGTCTTCCTCGATTGGGCCGTGGCGCGCGTGGATCTCGGTATCGCCAACCAGACGCCGTTCCGGCTCGCGTGTGGCTCTTCGAGCGACGCGCAGAGCCTCTCGGTCGACCAGATCTCGGAGAAGGGCGCCCTCACGCTCGCCGGGCTCGCGGCCGATTCGATCGCCCTTTATGGCGCGACCTGCCTCTACGACTGCCTCGACGCGGGCCAGCCTTGTGACGTCGGCGTCGGGGCTTGCCTCGCCACGGGCTCGATCCAGTGCGACGGGCTCACGCGGTCCTGCGACGCGTTCCCCAACGAGCCCGGCGTCGAGCGCTGCAACGCCATCGACGACGATTGCGACGGCGCGGTCGATGAGGGCTTCGACCTCGGCGCGCCTTGTGACGTGGGGATCGGCGCGTGCCTCGTATCGGGCGTCCTCGTGTGCAGCGCCGATGAAGCGGCGAGCGTCTGCGACGCCTTCCCGGGCGAACCTTCGGCGTTCGAGTCGTGTAATGCCGTGGACGACGATTGCGACGGCGAGGTGGACGAGGGCCTCGGGCTCGGGGAGCCGTGCGCCGTGGGCGTGGGCGCGTGCCTCGCGGCGGGCGTCATGGTGTGTGACGGTCCCCGCGGCACGACGTGTGACGCGACGCCGGGCGTGCCCTCGATCGAGGCGTGTAACGGCGTGGATGACGATTGCGACGGCGAGGTGGACGAGGGCCTCGGGCTCGGCGACCCGTGCACGGTGGGCGTGGGCGCGTGCCTCGCGGCGGGCGTGATCGTCTGCGACGCGTCCTCCGCCGCGACCTGCGGCGCGACGCCGGGCATGCCCTCGACCGAGATGTGCAACGGCATCGACGACGACTGCGACGACGTGATCGACGAGGGCTGCGCGGAGCCGTGCCTCGCGGACGCTCAGTGCGGCCATCCCGTGAGCGGTATCGTCTGCGAGGCGGGCGCTTGCGTGCCGGGTTGTCGCGGCGAATCGGGCAATGGTTGCCCCTACGGCGAGCTCTGCACGTCGACGGACGCCTCGATCGGCGAATGTGTCGCGGCGCCGTACGAATGCGCGAAGGACGCCGATTGCGGCGCCGCGGACAGCGGGCGCGTCTGCGACATCCCGGCGCGCCTCTGCCAGGCGGGCTGCCGCGGCGCCGGGGGCAACGGTTGTCCCGCGGGGTCGTTCTGCACCTCCGAGACCTCCACGATCGGCGCCTGCGAGCCCGTGCCCACCGTGGGCTTCGAAGGCAACGGCGTGTTCTGCGAGGCCTCGGGCGCGGGCCGGGGCAGGACGGGCGGCGGCGTGCCGATCGTGCTCGTCGTCGGCCTCTCCGCGTTCGTCGCGAGGCGGCTCTCGCGGGAAGAACGGTCGCCCCGCGGGACGATCGAGGGGTGACCCCGGCGCCGGGCTTTGTTACCCTCGGCCGAACGGTCTTCGCATGCTCTTCACCCTCCGCGCCACGGGTCCACACGCGTCGGGGCTCGGGTACTTGCTGCACAAGCACCCCGACAAACTCCAGACCTTCCCCCTCGCTTTCGGGCGCGCGCACGTGTTTTACCCCGAGGCCGCCGACGAGGCCGTGACGGCCGCGCTGCTCGTCGAGCTCGATCCGGTCGCCCTCGTGCGCGGCAGGCCCGGCTCCTCCGAGGGCGGGCTCGTGGATCAGTACGTGAACGACCGGCCCTACGCCGCGTCGTCGTTTCTCAGCGTGGCCATCGCGCAGGTGCTCGGCTCGGCGCTCGCGGGGCGCTGCAAGGATCGCCCGGAGCTCGTCGCCACGCCGATCCCGCTCGAGGCAAAGCTCTCCGCGGTGCCTTGCCGGGGCGGCGCGGCGCTCCTCCGCGCGCTCTTCGAGCCGCTCGGTTACGAGGTCACGGCCGAACGAATGCCGCTCGACGAGCGGTTTCCCGCCTGGGGCGAGGGCGCGCACCACGACGTCACGTTGCGCAGGAGCTGCCCGCTCGTGGAGCTGCTCTCGCACCTGTACGTGCTCGTCCCCGTGCTCGATGACGACAAGCATTACTGGGTCGGCGACGACGAGGTGGAGAAGCTCGTCTACCACGGCGAGGGGTGGCTCGCGACGCACCCCGAAAAGGAGCTCATCGCGCGTCGGTACCTCAAGCACCGGACGCGCCTCGCGCGCGCGGCGCTCGATCGGCTCGTCGCGGGCGAGGCCAAAGATCCCGACGCGGAGGCCTCCGCGCACGCCGAGGAGGAGGCCGCGATCGAGGCCCCCGTGCGCCTCGACGAGGCGCGGCTCGACGCGGTGGCGCGGGCGCTCTCGGACGAGGGCGCCGTGACGGTGCTCGACCTCGGCTGCGGCGAGGGCAAGCTCATCGGCAAGCTCGTACGAAACCGGACGTTCACGCGGATCGTGGGCGTCGACGTCTCGCAACGCGCGCTCGACGTCGCCTCGGAGCGGCTCAAGCTCGATCGGCACGGCGGCCGGAAATCCGAGCGCGTCGAGCTCCTGCACGGCTCGTTGCTCTACCGCGACGCGCGCCTCTCCGGCTTCGACGCGGCCGCGCTCGTGGAGGTCATCGAGCACCTCGAACCTTCGCGCCTCGGCGCGCTCGAGCGCGTGGTCTTCGAGCACGCGCGCCCCCGCGTCGTCGTCGTGACGACGCCGAACGCCGAATACAACGCCCTCTTCGCCGCGCTGCCCGCGGGCCGCATGCGGCACAAGGATCACCGGTTCGAATGGTCGCGCGCCGAATTCGAGGCGTGGGCGGGCGGCGTGGCGGCGCGCCATGGGTATGCGGTCCGGCTCGCCCCGATCGGGCCGATCGACGAGACGCTGGGTTCTCCCACGCAAATGGCGGTGTTCTCCCGATGAGCACGGAAACCCAGGGCGCGGAGACGGCTCCCGCGAAAGGCCGCACGATCACCCTGCCGACGCCGAGCCTCGTCCTGCTGCTCGGCGCGTCGGGCTCTGGCAAGACCACCTTCGCGCGGAGGCATTTCGCGCCGACCGAGGTCGTCTCGTCCGACAGCTTCCGCGCGCTCGTCTCGGACGACGAGAACGATCAGAGCGCGTCGGCGGCGGCGTTCGAGGTGCTGCACCTGGTCGTGGACAAACGCCTCGAGGCCGGCAAGCTCGTGGTGGTCGACGCGACGAACGTGCGGCCCGAGTATCGCAAGCCGCTCGTCTCGATCGCGCGCAAGCACCACGTCTTCGTCACGGCGATCGCGCTCGACGTGGGCGAGCGGGTCTGCGCCGAGCGGAACGAGGGCCGCGCAGATCGAAACGTCGCGGCCCACGTGGTGCGGCGCCAGTCGCAGGAGCTACGCGCCTCGCTGCGCGGGATCGAGCGCGAGGGCATTCGCGTGGTGCACGTGCTGCGGAGGCCCGAGGAAATCGAGGACGTGACCCTCGAGCGCACCCGCCTCTGGACCGATCGGCGCGACGAGCACGGGCCCTTCGACGTCATCGGCGACGTGCACGGCTGCTGCGACGAGCTCGAGGCGCTGCTCGAGGACCTCGGCTACACGGTCGCGTGGGATCCCGCGGCGGCCCCGCACGGCGTCCGCGTGACCGCGCCGCCGGGCCGGCGCCTCATTTTCCTCGGGGATCTCGTCGATCGGGGTCCGCGGATCGTGGACGTCTTGCGCCTCGTCATGACGGCCGTCGCGAGCGGGGCCGCGCTCTGCGTGCCGGGCAACCACGAGGTGAAGTTGCTCAAGGTCTTGCGGGGTCGGAAGGTCGCGGTCACGCACGGCCTCGCCGAGACGCTCGCCGAATTCGAGGGCGTGACGGACGCCTTCAAGGCCGACGTGGCGCGCTTCATCGACGAGCTCGTGAGCCATTACGTGCTCGACGACGGCAAGCTCTGCGTGGCGCACGCCGGGATGAAGGCGTCCATGCAGGGGCGCTCCTCGGGCGGCGTGCGCGAGTTCGGCCTCTACGGGGACACGACGGGCGAGACGGACGAATATGGTTTGCCCGTGCGGCACGACTGGGCGGCCGATTATCGCGGCCGCGCGACGGTCGTGTATGGCCACACGCCCGTCCCCACGGCCGACTGGCTCAACAACACGATCTGCATCGACACGGGCTGCGTCTTCGGCGGCGCGCTCACGGCGCTGCGGTACCCCGAGCGCGAGATCGTCAGCGTGCCGGCGGCGCGTCCATATTGCGAGCCCAAGAGGCCGCTCGTCCCCGCGACCTCCGAGGGAGATCGCACAGCGCAGCAGCAGCACGACGATACGCTCGACATCGAGGACGTGATCGGCAAGCGGCCCGTGAACACGCGCCTCGCCCGGTGGGTCACGGTGCGCGAGGAGAACGCGGCGGCGGCGCTGGAGGTGATGAGCCGGTTCGCCGTCGATCCGCGCTGGCTCGTCCACCTGCCGCCGACGATGTCCCCGACCGAGACGAGCGAGCTCCCGGGCACGCTGGAGCACCCGGCCGAGGCGTTCGCGTATTTCCGGCGGAATGACGTCCCGCGCGTCATCTGCGAACAGAAACACATGGGCTCGCGGGCCGTGATCGTCGTCTGTCGCGACGACGCGACGGCGAAGAAGCGGTTTGGCGCGACGGACGGCCGCGCGGGCATCGTGTACACGCGCACGGGGAGGCCATTCTTCGACGATCGGGCGCTCGAAGAGGCGCTGCTCTCGCGCTTGCGGCGCGCGGCCGAGGCGAGCGGGCTCTTCGAGGAGATCGGGCCGTGGTTCGTGCTCGACGCCGAGATCATGCCGTGGTCGGCGAAGGCGCAGGCGCTCGTCCGGACGCAATACGCCCCCGTGGGCAGCGCGGCCCGGTCCTCGCTCGGGGGCGCGGTCGAGGCGCTCTCGCAGGCGCAGGCGCGCGGGATCGAGGCCGGCGCGCTCCTCGAGCGGATGCAGGCGCGGGCGCGGGCCGCTTCGCGCTACGTCGACGCTTACGCGCCGTACTGCTGGCCCGTCGAGCGTATCGAGGATTATCGCGTCGCACCTTTTCATCTGCTCGCGGCCGAGGGGCGCGTGTTCGTCGATCAGGACCATCTCTTCCACCTGCGAACGGCGGCGCGGCTCGCGGAGGCGGACGGGCGAGAGGTCCTCTGCTGCACGGAGCACGTGGAGGTCACGCCCGGCGACGAGGAGAGCGAGCGGGCGGGCGTGATGTGGTGGGAGGAGCTCACCTCGGAGGGCGGCGAGGGGATGGTCGTGAAGCCGATCTCCTTCCTCGCCCGGGGCAAACGTGGGCTCGTGCAGCCGGCGGTGAAATGCCGCGGCCGTGAGTATCTCCGGATCATTTATGGGCCGGAGTACGATTTGCCGGAGAACCTCTCGCGGCTCCGCAATCGTGGCCTCGGCGCGAAGCGGTCGCTCGCGCTCCGTGAGCTCGCGCTCGGCGTCGAGGCGCTCGAGCGTTTCGTCCGGGGCGAGCCGCTGCGGCGGGTACACGAATGTGTCTTTGCGATCCTCGCCCTGGAGAGCGAGCCGGTCGATCCGCGACTTTGATGTCCTACCCGGGCGTCATGGGGGAGCGTTTGCTATCGTATTCGCGTGGCGGCCACGCGCCCACCGGAGGATCGAAATGAGCGACGGCAAGCAGAAGCTTCACGAGGCGATGGCGGCGGCGATCGGCGGCGCGCCGCCGCGGACCGAGGTCGCGGCGGAGGAGGCGACGGGCGGGCCTTCGCCGAAGGACGTGGCGTTCTTCGAGGACGCGGCGGAGCTTCGGGGCCCGGGGCCCGGGGCCGTGGCGGACCCGGACTCGCCGCCGCCGGCCGCGGATCGTGGGGGCGGAGCCGCGAAGGGGCCGCTGCCTGCCGATCGGGCGGGGCTCTTCGACGCCGTGCGAGGGGCGATCGGCGACGACGCGCCCGCGAACGCGGCGCTCGAGCGGCTCCTCTCGGCGGGGCGCCTGCACGAGGGCAAGCTCTTGCCGCACCTCGGGACGTTCGCGCGGACGCCACGAAACCCGGCGCTGCTCCTCGAGGCGGGCATCGAGCCGGAGCTCTTGCTCGGGCAGGTGATCCGCCACGTCGACAACCCGCTCCGGGTGCAGCAGGGCCGGGGGCGCGGGACGTGTGGCGCCGGGGTGATGGAGTATCTGCTCTTGCGGCGAGATCCGGCCGAGCTCGTGCGGCTCGTCGACGGCATCACGCGGCAGGAGCGCGAGGTCACGCTCCGGTCGGGCAAGAAGCTCGTGATGCCGCGCAGCGCGATCTCGCGGGACGAATCGGGGCGCGTGGACCTCGACCGGCTCTTCCAGTCGGCGATCATGAACCACGCATCGGCGATGAGCTGGCTCTTCGATTACGACAACCCGGACGACGACGACACGTTCTGGGCGGCCATGCGCGGCGACAGCCAGATGGCGGTGTATGGCTTCACGAGCCTTTTTCAGGCCATCCTGGGCGTGCCGTTCACGAGCGTGACCACGCTCTCGCGGCCCGGGGACGAGGTCGCCGGGCTCGTGGCCAGGGCGGCGGCGCGGGGCGAGAAGGTGCCCGTGATCCTCCAGTTCAACTCGTACCACTGGTGCTCGGTCGAGTGGCTCGAGGCGGGCAAGGACGGCAAGCCGGCTTCCATCGTCCTCCGAAACCCGTGGGGTCGGGACGACGGCGGCGACAAACCGCCCCGCGTCGCGCTGCCGGAAGGCGGAGGGCGCGTCCGCATGACCTACACCGATTTCGCCAAGAACGTGTTCGGCGCCACGATCCGAAGCTGACCCGTGCCCGTCGCGTTCGTCGCGTTCGTCGCGTTCGTCGCGTTCGTTGCGCCCCCCCGACTTCGGCCTCTCATGAGGGGATACGGCTCGTTTGCTCCGAGGCTTCGTACCACTTTCGTGGTAGCCATCTGGTGAGCCTTATCGCCGTCGCCCCTGGCTCGCTCGGAGCGTCGCTTCTCGCCCCTGCCAAAAGGGATTACGGCTCCCGCCCACGTCGCCTTCATACCACTTTCGTCGTAGTGCTTCGGTGATGCAAGTTGCTATGCACCGGAGACGGACGCCGGATTGCGTCATTTTTGTCCGGCGCGTGGCGGCTCGGTTACAACGGTTCTCTTATGAAGGACTGGAATACCTGGACCATGGAGGCCGACAGGGGGCTCGAGCTCCGGACGCATAAAATCCGCGTCGAGGTGAGCCGAGGGCCCATGGCAGGGGTCGTCACGGAGGTGCTCGGGCCGGAGGTGAAGGTCGGGAGCGGGAAGGACTGTGATCTCGTCCTCGACGACCCGACCGTGAGCCGGCACCACCTGCTCCTCCGCATCGAGGGCGATCTCTTGCGTGTGATCGACACGAGCAGCCGCAATGGGACGTCGGTCGACGGCGTCCGGATCCGCGACGCCTACGCCCGGCCCGACTCGGCGATCGGGCTCGGCACCTCGGGGCTGCGGCTGCAGATGATCCGAGACGTGGTGGTGCTGCCGCTCTCGTCCCGCACGAGCTTCGGGGGGCTCGTCGGCGCCAGCGTGCCGATGCGGCGGCTCTTCGCGCTGCTCGAGCGGGTCGCGAAGACGAACGCGACGGTGCTCGTCGAGGGGGAGACGGGGACGGGCAAGGAGCTCGTGGCCGCGGCGATCCACAAGGAGAGCGCGCGCGCGAGCGGGCCGTTCATGGTCTTCGATTGCTCGTCGGTGAGCGCGGGCGTGCTGGAGAGCGAGCTCTTCGGCCACCGGCGCGGCGGCTTCACGGGCGCCACCGAGAACCGCGTGGGCCGCTTCGAGGCGGCGCACGGCGGGACGTTGTTCCTCGACGAGATCGGCGAGCTGCCCCTCTCGCTTCAGCCGAAGCTGCTCCGGGCGCTGGAGACCCGCACGATCACCCGGGTCGGCGAGAACGAGCCGCGGCGGGCGGACGTGCGGATCGTGGCGGCGACGAACCGCTCGCTCTCGGCCGAGGTCGAGCGCGGGAGGTTCCGCGAGGATCTTTATTATCGGCTGGCCGTCGTGCAGGTGAAGGTGCCGCCCTTGCGGGAGCGGCTCGACGACATCCCCCTGCTCGTGCGCCATTTCGAGAAGGAATGGCAAGGGCGGAAGGACGCGCCGCCGCTCCTGCCAAACGAGGTGCTCGAGCGAATGAAGGCCCACCCGCGGCCCTGGCCGGGGAACGTGCGGGAGCTCCGGAACAAGGTGGAGATGATGCTCTCGCTCGGGCTCGACGAGCCGCCCTGGGCAGCGGACGACACGGAGGAGGCGCCTTCGGCGAGGTTCCCGGTGAACCTCGAGTTGCCTCTGCACGTGGGGCTCTCGCACATGGAGAACGCCTACAAGCGGGCCTACGTGGAGCGGGCGCTGCGGGAGACGGGGTACAACGTGTCGCAAGCCGCGAGGATCGCGGGCGTGGGGCGGGCGTTCGTCCAGAAGATGATGCGAAAGTACGAGATCCGGTCGAGCAACGAGGACGTCGCGCCCGATGAAAAGGGAGGCGGGGGAGCCGATGGGGGCGGGGCGCCGCCGCCGCCGGGGCACGCGCTTTATCAATGGTATCGGAAGCATCCGCTGGCCTCGCCCGAGGCGCGCTCGTGGCCCCACGTGGCCGGGCGGAGCGGACCGGGTTCGAAGGGCCGAGACGAAGGCGGACGTTGAATCGCGGCCCGAGAGGGTTCATCATGGCGCGCATGAGGGGGCCTCCGGATCTCACGCAGCATGAGCAGGGCCTCATGTTCGACCTCGTGGCGGAGCTCGGCGGATCTCTCGATCTGCACGAGGTGCTCGGCCGGGCGTATGGCCTGCTCTCGCGGCTCGTGCCGGCGGATCACGGGGCGCTCTGCGTGAGCCGGCCCGAAGGGCAGGCCGTCTACGACTGGGCGGTCGCCGAGATGCCCGAGGGGTTTTTCCAGGGCTACGGCGAGATGGTCCCGCACGACTTCGTCCGGATCGCCGTGGCCGAGCGGCCGAACGAGGTGCTTCGCGACACCGAGATGCTCCCGCGCGTGGCCATGGAGCGGAGCTACCTCTACAACCACTGCCGCGACATCGGCATGCGGCTCGAGCACGTGATGGCCGTCATGCTGCGCGAGGATCCTTCGTGGCACGGGGGGCTCATCCTCTACCGGGACAAGCGGATCCCATTCTCGGACCGCGAGCGCGCGATCCTGCAGGAGCTGCCGCGGTATTTCACGAACGCGGTGAAGAACTGCCGGAGCTTCGGGGCGATGGCGAAGCGGGCGTCGTTGCTCGACGGCATCCTCTCGGGGCTCGGGCACGAGGCGATCGTGTTCGGGCCGTCGGGCGCGGAGATCGCGCGGACGGCGAGCGCGGAGAAGATGCTCGAGGCCTGGTTCAAGCCGACCGAGTTCGAGGGCGCGTTGCCCGCCCCGCTCGCCGCGCGCCTCGCGTCGATGGTGAAGCAAAAGCCTGCGCTGCCGCCGGATCCGTTCTGGCGGAGCGGCGCGCACGCCGAGCTGAAGGTGTCGATTCAGACGCTGCCGAGCTTCAGCGGCGGGTCGTTCGTGATGGTGCTCGAGGAGGTCCCCCAGCTCGTGCCGGTCCCCGCCGCGTGGCTGAAGGTCCTGACGGCGGCGGAGCTCAAGGTCGCCGAGCGCGTGTGCTGGGACAACGCGCTCATCGCCTCCGAGCTCGGCATCACGGAGCTCACCGTGAAGAAGCATTTCTCCCACATCTTCGACAAGCTCGGCATCCCGAACCGCGCCGCCCTCATTCACATGGCGTGGCGCCAGCGGTAGAGAACATCCCGAGGTAGAGCGCCGCCGTGACGGCCGCCGAGAGCGCGATGGCGCGGCGGTCTTCGGTGGAGTCGAGCCGCGCGAAGAGGCTGCGCAGGGCGTCGACGTGCCCCTCGTCGGCGTCGGCGTGTCCGCGGAGGAAGCGGACGCCGCGCTCGATGCCGGCGATACGCCCCCGCGCGACGAGGCGCTCGGCGGCCTTGCCGGCGCGGGCGAGGGAGAGGGCTTCGAGGACGTAGGCGGTGCCGAGGAAGGCGAGGGGCGAGCCGGCCTCGACCTGGAACTGGTTCCACGCGACGTAAGCGGCGACGGCGTACGAGGGCCGCGGGGGCGCGCCGGATTCGAGGGGGCGGCCGATGCGGGCGAGGTCTTCGAGGGCCCACGCCTCGTGTCCCTGCTCCTCCTCGGCTTTTTGCAGGAAGAGCCGAGCGAGGTCGGGGGACGTGCCCGCTCGCGCGAGCCGCTCGCCGGCGCGGCGGAGCAAGGGGCGGGTATGGCGGACGTAGAGATACGTTTGTCCGAGGAAGGCCGCGTACTCGTCGGTGGAGAGGTCTCCTTCGAGGAGGCGGCGGGCGGCGGGGTGCGCGTCGAGGGCGCGGAGCAGGTCCGAGACGGTGTGGTCGAGGGTGTCGGTGAGGGAGGTCATCATGATGCTCCTTATCGTTCAAGCGGCAATGGATCCCGCGTGGCGCCGGACGATGCGTTGCTCGGCGACGGCCGCGAGGAGGGGGAGGGCGCACATGCGGAAGCGCGGGTCGTAGACGGGAGGGCCGACGAGGCGGGCGCGCATGCGGCGGGTGTAGAGGTCGAGGGTGCGGGGGAGTCGTGATCGCGAGGGCGAGGTCTTCGCCTGATTTCGCGCCTGATCGTCGAAGAAGGGTCGTCGCGGCGCGGCGGGGGGGAGCGGCGGCGGGAGGCGAGGGGAGAGGAGGAGATCGTTCCGAACGAAGCCGAGCTCGGCGGCGACGTGTTGCATGAGGCGGGCGTCCTCGAGGCCGTCGGTCTCGGTGTTTGCCGCGGCAATCCAGTGGTCGACGCCGAGGACGCGGCTCAGGTGGACGGCGGCGGCGTGGAGCTCGGCCGTGGCCATGGAGTTTCTGTGGGTGGCGCGGACGCAATACCGGGAGGTCTCGGCGAGCCGGAGGCCTGCAGCGGCGAGCGGGGCGAGGTCGAAATGGGACTCGACGGAGAGGCCGAAGGCGGCGCCATTCGTGGCGGCGATCTCGGGGTTGGGGAGGAGGAGGCGGAGGGTGCCGACGGCGAGGTCGCCGTCATAAGCGACGAGGTGGAGGGTGGTGGAGAGGGTATCGAAGGGATCGAGCTCGCGCGGGGTGACGTGGTCGCTCGAATCGAGGTAGCCGAGCTCGCGAGCGAAGACGTCGAAGCGGACGCGGACGGCGTCGTCGAGGTGTCTCTGGGTTTCGGCGATGATGCAGCGGATGTTCGACATGAGATCCTCCAGCGACGACCGCGAAAATGGGCTCCGTCGCGAGGAGGCTCTGATTGCAGGCGTCGTGCCTGGACAGCGGGAGGGGTTTTCGGGGCGAACGCCGGGAGAAACGGGGGCGAGGTGGATCCGGATGGATGCAGGTACGTCGAGGAATGGGGACGAGGTGGATCCGGGCGCGTGCAGCAGCGGAGGGGAGAGCCTTCGGGGCGGGTCGATGTGCACGCGCGGGTTTGCGTGATCACGCAAGAAACGCGCGACGTACGAGCCGCGGGGTGCGGGGGACGGAAGGGGGGGGGCGGGGCGGGGGCGGACCACGAGGCCGAAGTCCGGGTGGGAAACGGCTCCGCGGCGGCCGCGGACCCGAAGTCGTGGTGGGAAACCGCTCCGCGGCGGCCGCGGTGCCGAGGTTTCGGTCGCGGACGTCTTCGCGGCGGCCGCGGTCGTGTTGTCTCGGAAGGGGACGCCTTGGGGGCCGCCGCGGGCCCGTTTTTTCGTGGCGAGACGCGTTCGCGGTCGCCGCGGACCCGCGCGGCGCCGACCCGCGCGCCTTCGCGGGCGTCGCAGAGGCGTCTTTGACGGAAAAAGTACCTTCGTGGTCGCCGCGGAGGCGACTGCGACCGAAACCGTCGCGTTCGCGGTCGTCGCGGAGGCGCCAGATTCGGTGAACGAGGCTCAGTCGGCGTCCGGCGTGGCCACGTCGAGCTCGGGGCCCTCTTCTTCGCCGCGGAGCTTGCGGTGCGTCGGCCGGACCTTCTCGGCGAGGTCCCGATAGCCGGCCAGCCGGTAGAGCCCTTCGAGGGAGGAAGCCGTGCCCTGGTAGGTATCGGACCACGCGGCCGTCGCGCGATTGCGAGCGGCGAGCGCGGTCTCCAGCTCCCGCGCCTCGCGATGATCGTCCGCGACGGCGGCCTCGAGCTCCTTGCAATGCGTCTTCAGGACGTCGAGGGCGAGCTTGGTATCGAACGTGGTGCCGAGCGGCGAGACGACCGATCTCGGGAATTCGCCGAGCTGGCGCGCCACGTTGATGCCGTACTGGAGGAGCTTCGCCGGGACACGAGGCGATTCGGTGGCGAGCCCGTAGGTCGCGAGCGCGTCGGCGCCGAGGTGGTCGTCGACCGCCCGGCGGAGCTGCGAGAGCAGGGCCGTGAGCGCGGCGGCCTTCTGGTCCCGGGTCGCGCGGACGGGTCCGTCGTCGGCGCGCTCGCCGGCGAGGGCGAGTTCGGTCTCGCGCAGCGCCGCCGTGCGCCGATCGAGGCCGTCGGCGAGCACGCCGAAGACCGTCTGGAATGCCTCGACCGTGGCCTTCGTCTCCGGCCCCTGGACCTCCTCCGCGTACGCGGCGAGGATCGGCGAAATGGCAGGCCCGTGCGTCCGGGCGGACGCCGCGACCCTCTCGCTGACGCGAATCTGATTCTGGACTTGCTCGCTGAGCTTCGGTTTCGACATTGACGGGTTCTCCGAGCAGCGGAGATTAACGCGGTACGTGAATACGTGGCAAGTCGGAAAGGCGGGGGCAGACGCGAATCGGCCTGTCGTTGGGTGCCCGGAAAACGGTTGCTCGTGTCGCGTTGGTCCCTGTAGCCTCCCCCACTGTGACACGAGGCGCGTGCTGCGACGGGGAGGGAGCGTGTCATGGCTCTTCAGAACGAGGACATCGCCGCTGGGTTCCATGTCCGGCGGGCCTGGGCGTTCTTGTTTCCGATCACCCTGGCAGCGCTGCTCTCGTTCAGCGAGAGCGCCCGCGCCGAGATGGGCGTCGAGTTCTCGGGGGGAGCTGGCTTCGGCGTGCTCGCAGCAGGCATCACGCAGGGCAGATTCGCCATCAGCCCGAGCGCGAGCCTCAGCCTTCGCGGCGAGCGCGGGTTTTTCGTCGCGCGCGACACCGTCTCGTTTCTCGGCGCGAATGGCGGACGCTTCGGGGTCAACAACGAGACCACGGTCGGCGTCGGTCTCTCCTGGGAGCGCGTGAACGTGAGCGCAGGGCTCTCCCTCGCGGCGTATTCGCTCCCGATCTGCGGCCCGCGGCTCTGCGGCCAGGTGCAGGGAGTCGCGCCAGGGGCCAGCTTGCGGCTCGACGTCTTCGGCGCGTACCTCTCGGGAACTCTCGGCGTCTCGGTCGACTGCGCGGCCGCGTGGATCACGGGCGCCGCGTATGCCGTGTGGAGCGGCGTCTCGGTGCGTTGCTCTGCGGGGCCCATCGTTCGGTTTGGAGCTCGTCGCTGACCAGATAGAAAGGATCTTCCCATGCGTACGTTGTTCCGTTCGATCGCTTCGCTCCTCGTGATGGTCGTGGCCGGGTGCAACACCGTCGACCCGGATGAATGCTGGGTCAACACGTCGGGCGGCTTCGAGGATGAGCAGCCGATCCCGATCGGATCCGGGGTCGGTGCGACGACGGGGGGAGATTTCCTCACGCCGCCCGGGGGGGAGCCGCTCGCGGCCGAAGCAACCGAGAACCCATGCGTGGCGATGGGGTCGGTCACCGTCGTGCGCTTCAGCCCCTCGGAGTTCCCGTTCGTCACCATCGTCCCGGATGACGGCATGGGCCTGGCCGGCGGATGGCAGGAGGCCAAGGCAAACCTGGAGTTCATCAAGAAGCGCAGGAGTGGCAGCTCCACGTGGATCTGCCCCCTCACCATCGGAATGCCGCTCCGGCCCGAGAAGATGGGGATGATCTCGGCGAGCCTCGCGGCCACCATGAGCGTCAACGTCACGGAGGAGGTCGCCTACGGTATGGACTTCAACCTCCCGCCGGGGATCTTCTGCGATACGTTCCGCACGAAGGTGAAGGCAACGTTCAAGTCCATGTACCCGAACCTTGGCGCCACGGTGAAGCTATGACAAAAAGAACTCGCTCCGAGCTGCTCGACCTCGTCTACCGCTTCTACCCGCGGGGTGTGCGTAACTTCGACCGCATGTATGTCCCTCCCGGCGAGCCCTTTTACGAGGACACGGAGGAGCACCGTCGCCTGGTGGAAGCCGCCAACCGCGGCCGCGCGGAGTACCCGACGTGGAACGCGATGCTCACCCGCCTGTATGCTCGACATCGCGTTCGAGATGAATCGCTCAGCCTCTTCGCGGGGTGGACCGAGCCGGCCTACTCGGCCCGCCTCTATCGCCCCAAGGATCTGGAGCCCGTTCCCGGCCGCAAAGCTTCACTCAGCTTCCACGTGAGCCTGCTCGGGCCCTATTACGGAATCCACGACAGGGGCGAGGCCGATGAGAAGCCGGCGGTGATCGCAGAAGAGATCGAGAAGACGTACCCCGGATATCAGACGATCCCGCCGGAGCTAGGAAATGAAGTCGTGCCGGACGTGGCAGTCGGGGTGGTGGGGTTCGGAACCGCCACGATCTACATCTGCCTCTTCTCGGACGTCTGGACCTGGGTCGAGCCGGCGTAGCCCTTGCAGCCCTCGCCGCCCGTGCTCCCTGCGAGCTACGGGGCCCGCATCCCAAGCGGGTCGTCGCACCTTCAATGCTTTCTCAGGTTTGTTTCGACCCCACCGCCTCGGATTGTACGTACGTCGTGGCGAAACCCGAAGGTTTCCTCGTGTGCCTTTTCCGCACATTCATCGCAGAGATGAACATGGCCGACGTCCGTTCGATACCGTCTGACCTTTCCGAAGGCCGTGCACGCATAGCAAAGTTCATAGCTTGGTACCGATGACCTTCGCTTGTCCTTGAGCGAGGGGCGGGGATGCTCATCGGGCGGGCGCACATTCTTGTGGACGGGAACCCGTTTCGGCATCGGTTCGGTACGCGTTCCCGCAGGTCCGGTCACAACAAGCTTGATGGTTCTGCCGTCGCGCTCGTCATTCGCCCTCTGGTGACGCTTCACCAGCCGGCTTCCCGCAGGCGAAGCGTTTGCTCGTCCCTTTTTGGCCATCACGCGTCTCCTTACCCCCTCACTCCTTCGGATGCGAAAGCAGCCACTCCACCACCTTCGGCGCGAAATTCGCCCCGAGCCCCGGCACGTGTGTCCCGCCGTCGATCGTCCAGAGCTCCGCCGCCCCTCCCGCCTTGCAACCCGCCTCGTACTTCGAAACGCTCGTCTCGGCGCCGTCGAGCGTCGCCTCGATGTCGAGCGCCTCCCCCGGCGACGCCATGAGCGCGCAGCCGTTTTTTTGCGCCCACGATTCGGTCGTCGCCACCGCGCCCGGATAACCCACGCCCGCGAGCGCGCCGCCCTCGTAGAGCACCGTGTCGTCCACCGTGCCGTGGATCTGCAGCACCGCGACGGTCTTCTCCGCCGTGCATTGCGACGGGTCGCCGTAGGTCGCGCCGGCGAGGCTCGCGACGGCGGCGACGAGGTCCGAGCGGTCGCAGGCCATCCGGTGCGACATGAAGCCGCCGTTGGAGTGGCCCAGGAAATAGACGCGCTTCGGGTCGACCTTGTAATGCTGCCCGATCTCCGCGACGAGGCCCGAGAGGTACGCGACGTCGTCCACGGCAGCGCCGCCGAAATTGCAGCAGGCGTCGGTCGCGTTCCAGAATCGCTTCGAATTCGCGTCGACCGTGCCGTCGGGGTGCGCGTACAGGAAGCCGTGCGCGTCGGCCTGGGGCTTCAACTGGAAAAGGAGCTCCTGGACGAAGCCAGAGGCGCCATAACCGTGCAGAAGGATCACGAGCGGCGAGGGTTTGGCCGGGTCGAGGCCGGGCGGGACGTGTACGGTCACAGGGCGATCGCCGCCGACGATGAGGTCGCCCGCTTCGCCGCCGGCCCCACCGTCGCCGCCGGTGCCGCCGGCGCCAGCGCCGCCGCTCGAAGACGGGGGGGCCGAGGTGCAGGCCGCGAGGAGGAGCAGTGATGTGGAAACGAGGACAAGGCAGCGGTGGAAGCGCGTCATGGCGCGAGCTTACCGCACATCGAGCGCCGGGACGTGGTACGTTCGGCCCGAGGTGACGCGATGAGGTTTCTCGGGTTCGTGGTTGGAGCTCTCCTCGTGAGCGCTTCGGTGGTATCCGGCGCTTGCAAAACCGAGGCGGTGTCGGGCGGCGGGGGAGCGGGCGGGGACGAGGAGGTCTGGGGGAGCGGCCCCGGGAGCAGCAGCGGGAGCGGGATGGGCGGCGGGCAGCTCTGCGAGAAAGCCTGCGCCAAGGTCCTCGAATGCGGCGCGGAGTCGTGCCCGCCGGAGTACCTCGATTGCTCGATGCCGAGCCCGATGCAGGAGTGCCGGGGGCAATGCGCGCTCGACGCGAACTGCGCCCAGATCCTCTCGATCTTGACCCAGAACCCCGACCCCGACCTCGTCGCATGCGGGACGGCGTGTGGTCAGGGGAGCGCCAGCAGCTCGTCCGCGTCCGCGAGCAGCAGCTCCGCGAGCAGCAGCAGCTCCGCCAGCAGCTCCTCGTCCTCCGGCGCCGGGGGCGCCGACGCCGGGGCATGCAGCACGTGTAATTCGATCCTCCTCGGGATGACGGACCCGCCCTGCCCCGCCGCGCAGCCGTACGCCGAAGCGCTGCTCGCCTGCGCCTGTGAAGTCAACTGCCCCATACCCTGCCTCGACACCTGCACGTCCGGCAGCGGACCCGTTTCGCAGGCATGCTCGTCGTGCGCGCAGATGTATTGCGGGCCGGAGCTGAACGACTGCATCGCCCACTGAGCGCCGCGCAGGCCGCGAGGAGGAGGAACGATGTGGATACGAGGGCCTGGCAGCGGTAGAAGCGCATCATGGCGCGAGCTCCCCGCACGTTCCGTCGGATCTCCTCGGTCTTCCTGCTCGCAGGGGTGACGCTCGTCGCGGCGCCCGCGTCGAGCGCGCCGCCGAAGCCCGCCGCGCCGAAAGTCGCGCTCACGAGCGCCGAGAAGGCCGCGCTGGAGGAGGCGCAGAGGCTCGTGTCCGAGGCCGAGGATCTGCGCAGGAGGAAACGATTCGCGGAGGCGCTCGTGCCCGCGCTGAAGGCCCTCGCGATCCGGGAGAAAATCGACCCGCAGAGCCACGAGACAGGGATGAGCCTCATGGAGGTCGCGGACCTCCATCGTGAATCGAAGCAGTTCGCGCGCGAGGTCCCCTACCGCGAGCTGCTGCTCAAGAGGACCGAAAAGACAGCGCCCCCGGGGGCGTACGAGCTCTTCCGCGAGGTCGAGTGGCTCGCGCGGGCCGTGCAGGGCGCGGGGGATCACGCGCGCGCCCTCACGCTCTTCGAGCGCGCGATCTCGCTGGCCTCGCAGCGGCACGGCGGCAAGGACGGCGATACGGTGATCGCGCCCCTCGCGGGGAAGGCGGAGTCGTTGAAGGGGCTGCGGCGCTACGACGAGGCCGAGGCCACGCTGCTGCGCGCGATCGAGGCGAGCGAGGCCGCCACGCGCGACGGGAAACCATACTGGTATCTGCTGCAGAACCTCGGGCGCTTGTATCACGAGACCGGCCAGTACACGCGCGCCGAGCCGATCCGCGCGCGCGCCCTCGAGCTCAAGGCGCGCGTGACCGGGTTTCGCTCGAACGCGACCGAGCTCATGGACGAGCTCGTCACCACGCGTATCGCCCTGCAAGACTACGCGGGCGCGGTCGTCCTGCTCGACGAGCTCGTCGCGATCGCCAAAGTGGGCGACGGCGAGGAGAGCCTCGGGTACGTGGTCGCGCTCGTGAAGCGCGCGATGCTCGACGTGGAGACGGGCGCGTTCGATCGGGCCGAGCCGCGGCTCGCGCGCGCGCAGGCGCTCCTCGACAAACTCGCCGCCAAGGGGAGCGACGCGCCCGAGCTGCGCGTCGTCCTGCAATGGATCTTCGGGCTCATCGCGATGCAGAAGGGAGACTTTCCGCGCGCCGAGGCGAAGCTCCTGCCCACGCTCGCGTATCACGAGAAAAACAAGGGGCCGAAGGCCCCCTCCGTGGCCGAGGTCGCGGGGAACCTCGCCGATCTCTATCGCCGCGCCGGGAAGCTCGACAAGGCGGAGCAAAACGCGGCGCGCGCGCTCGTGATCCGCGACGAGGCCCTCGCCCCGATGCACCCGCAGCGCGCCGCGTCGAGGGCGATCCTCGGGCGCATCCGCGAGAGACGCGGGGACGCGGCGGGCGCAAAGAAGCTGCACGAGGAGGCGCTCGCGGCGCGCGAGAAGGCGTTCGGGAAGGACCACCCGGCGGTCGCGTCGTCGCTGCTCGATCTCGCGGATCTCGCGCGAAGGCAGCGGGGGCTCGGGGCGCAGGGCGCCAAAGGCGACCCGAAGCCCCGAACGTCGAACGACGGGGAGGCGGAGGCGCTGTACAAGCGGGCGATCGGGATCTTCGAGGCGACGTTCGGGGGCGAGCACGAGGAGGTCGCGGCGGCGCTCGAAGGGCTCGCGGCGCTCTACGTGGACGCGGGCAAGCTCGACCACGCAGCGCGCGCGGCGAGGCGCGCGGCCGAGATCCGCGAGCGGCAGGCGGCGCTCGTGATCGCTGGCGGATCCGAGGCGCAGAAGCGCGCGTTCGTGGAGACGATGCGCGCGGGGACCGATTTCCTGACGAGCCTGCACGCGCGGACGATGCCCGCGGACCCGGAGGCGAGGAGGCTCGCGCTCACCACGATCTTCCAGCGAAAAGGGCGCGTGCTCGACGTCATGGCGAGCTCGCTCGCGGCGCTCCGGCAGAGGCTCGATCCCGCGGAGGCGAAGCTCGCCGCCGAGCTCGCGGCGGCGCGGGCCGAGGTGGCGCGGCTCGCGATGCGAGGGCCCGCGGGCGCGCCGCTCGAGGCGTTCAAGGCGGAGCTCGGCGAGCGCGAGGAGGCGGCGCGGGCGCTCGAGGAGAAGATCGGCGCGCAGAGCGAGGTATTCCGGGCCGAGGAGACGCCCGTCTCGATCGAGCGCGTGCAGGCGCAAGTGCCCGCGGGGACGGCGCTCGTGGAGATCGCGCTCTACACGCCGCGGCGCTCGGCGGACGTGGACATGCCGAGCCCCGAGGGGCCCGCGCGTTTCGCGGCGTACGTGCTGGATGCGTCGGGGAAGGTCGCGTTCGTCGATCTCGGCGAGAGCGCGCCGATCGAGGAGGCGACGAAGGCGCTGCGGGAGGCGCTGACGGCGGCGCTCGATCAGGATCCACGAAAGCCGGCGCGGGCGCTCGACGCGCTCGTGATGCAGAAGATCCGGCCGCTGCTCGGCGGAAAGACGCGGCTCATGATCGCGGCCGACGGCGCGCTGTCGCTCGTGCCCTTCGCGGCGCTCGTCGACGAGGAGGGGAAGTATCTCGTCGAGCGGTACGAGATCTCGTACCTCACGAGCGGGCGGGATCTGCTGAGGCTCGCGCGGACGGCGCCGGAGCGGGCGGGCGCGATCGTCCTGGCGAACCCGGCGTTTGGCCCACGCGAGCAGGCGGAGAGCGCGCTCGTGATGCTGGAGGACAAGGGCGACGGGAGGTCACGGGGGCTCGACAAGGCGTACTTCGAGCCGCTGCCGGCGACGGCGGCGGAGGCGCGCGCGCTCGCGCCGATCCTGCCAGGCGCCGCGGTGCGCGTGGACCTCGAGGCGACGGAGTCGACGCTGAAGAAGGCGCGCGCGCCGCGGATCGTGCACGTGGCGACGCACGGGTTTTTCCTGGCCGCGAAGGGCGCGGCGGCGCGAGCTCCCCAGGGCGAACGTGGGCTCGAGCTCGAGCCCTCGCCGGACTGGCTGCCGGACGATCCGCTGCTGCGCTCGGGGCTCGCGTTCGCGGGCGCGAATTCGAGGAGGGGCGGGGGCGGCGAGGACGGGATCCTCACGGCGCTCGAGGCGAGCTCGCTCGATCTCTGGGGCACCAAGCTCGTGGTGCTCTCGGCGTGTGAGACGGGGCTCGGCGACGTGCAGCGCGGCGAGGGCGTGTACGGCCTGCGGCGCGCGCTCTTCGTGGCCGGCGCCGAGGCGCTCGTCGCGAGCCTGTGGAAGGTGGCGGACGAGGAGACGCAGCGGCTCATGGTGGACTATTACCAGCGCGTCACGAAGGGCAGCGGCCGGAGCGCCGCGCTGCGCGAGGTGCAGCTCGGGATGCTCGCCGATGAGGCCACGGCGCACCCGTACTTCTGGGCGAGCTTCGGCGTGTTCGGGGATCCGTCGCCGATGGGAAAGGAGCCTTCGGCCGGCGCAAAGGGCACGGGCGCGGCGGCGCGGGGCGGGAAGGTCACGCCGGGCGCGCGTGGGTGCGCGTGTGGTTTTCCGGGGTCGACGAGGGAAGAGCCCCTCGCGCTCGTGAGTTTGTTCGGGGCCCTCGCGCTCGTCGCGCGGCGGCGGAGGGGGTGATAGGGTCGCCTGCATGCTGGCCATCGAGGCCCGGGGGCTCCGTAAAACGTACGGCGGCGGCTGGCCGAGAAGAGGCGCGGGGCGGGAGGCGCTCGCGGGGCTCGATCTCGTGGTCCCCGAGGGCGCGGCGTTTGGCCTGATCGGGCTCAATGGCGCGGGGAAAACCACGTTCATCAAGTCGCTGCTCGGCGTCGTGCGGCCGAGCGCGGGCGTGGTGCGGGTCCTCGGCAAGGACCCGGAGGATCCCGCCGCGCGCGCCCAGATCGGGTATCTGCCGGAGCGCCTCTTCTTGCCGCACGCGTTCACGCCCGTGCAATTCCTCTCGAGCGTGGCGCGCTTGAAGGGGCTCCCGCGGGCGGACGACGAGGTGCGGCGGCAGATCGGGAGGGTGGGGCTCTCCGGGGAGGAGGCCCGGCGCATTGGTGGTTTTTCCAAGGGGATGCGCCAGCGGCTCGGGCTCGCGGCGGCGCTGCTCGGGGGGCCGATGTTGCTCGTGCTCGACGAGCCGACGGACGGGGTCGATCCGCTCGGGCGGGCCGAGATCCGGCGTATCCTCGCCGAGGAGCGGGCGCGGGGCGCGACGCTCTTCTTGAACTCGCACCTGCTCGCCGAGACGGAGCGTGTCTGCGATCGTATCGGCATTCTCTCGGGCGGGCGGCTGCTGCGGGAGGGCCCGATCGAGGCGCTCTGCGGGAGCGAGACGCGGTATCGATTGACGTTCGCCCCTCCCGTGGACGCCGCGGCGCTCCTCGCGCTCGGCTTTCGGGCCGGGGAGGGCGAGGGGGTGTTCGTCGTGGACGCGCCGGATCCTTCGGCGCTGAACGAATACATCGATGGAGCGCGTCGCGCGGGGGCGCGGCTCGTGGGGCTCGCGCACGACGTGCGGGATCTCGAGGAAGTGCTGGCGGAGGCGCTCGGGCAGGGCGGGGGACAGGGAGGCGCGTGAAATCGTTTGTCGTGGCCAGAGATCTCCTGCGCGAGGCGGCGTCGCGGAAATGGTTCCTCGCGCTCGGGCTGGGCATCACGCTCGTGCTCGTGGTGCTGGGGTTGTCTTTGCGGATGGACGTCGTGGACGGGGCGCTCGCGGCGTCGCGGTTCTTCGGCAAACCGGTGAACTCGCAGATCCGCGCGGCGGACCTGGCGCTTCGGCCCATCTTCAAGGCGTCGTCGTACCTGATCTTTTACGGGGGCCAGCTCTTCTACGTGGTGGCCTGCGCCGATTTCGGGCCCAGCCTGCTCGCGCCGGGGCGGATCGAGCACCTGTTATCGCTGCCCGTGCGGCGGTTCGAGCTCGTCGTGGGCACGTTCCTCGGCGTGCTCGCGCTCGCGCTGATCGGGGCGCTTTATGGAGCGGGCGGGCTCGTCCTGATCTTCGGCGTGAAGACGGGCGTATATTCGTGGAGCCTCCTCGTCTCGGCGCTGCTCGCGAGCGTGACGTTCACGGCCATCTATGGCGCGATGCTCACCGTGGCCATCGCCGCTCGCAGCGCGGCGCTCTCGGCGGCGTCCGGGGGCGCGCTCGTCTTGCTCGGGATCGTGGCCGGGGAGCGGGAGCGGCTCGCGGATTTTTTCGATCCGGGGATCTCGCGCTCGATCTTCCGGGGCGTCACCCTGTTCTTGCCGCGTGTCTCGTCGCTCGCGCATTCGGCCGCGGACATCGCGAGCTCGGAGCGCGTGGACTCGGCCGCATTGACGAGCATGTTGCTCGGGCTCGTGGTCTTCGGCCTTTCGGCGCTCTCGCTCGGCATTCACCTCTTCGAACGGAAGGATTTCTGATGAGACGGGTGGCCTGGCTCGTCGCGTTCGCCGTCCTGCTCGGGCTCTCGGCGTTCTTGATGTCACGCGGCGACAAAGCCAAGAAGCCCGAGCGCGTGCTGAAAGCCGAGTTCCCGCGGTTCCCGAAGCCCTGGGAGGAGGAGCGCAACCGCAAACGGAGGACCCTGCCGCCGGCGGCCCCGCGCCCGGGGGAGGAGGAGGGGATCTTGCGAAAGCGGGATCCGCTGCTCGTGGCGCTGCCGACGGAGAAGGGAAAGAGCGCGGTGGTGTTCGAGGTGGCGGCGCTGAAGGATTCGCCGATCGGGCAGATATGGCTCGATTGCATGCTGGAGCGGCAAGCCGAGGCGAAGGCGAGAGGGCGCGGGCGCGAGGATTTCAAGGAGCAGTTCGGGATCGATTTGATGCAGGACGTCGAGCGGGTGGCGCTCTCGTCGAACAAGGTGGCGATCCTGTCCATCGCCGAGGGCGCGGCGCGGATCGACAAGACGGGCTGGCCGAAGCGCTCGTTCGGCGAGAAGGGCGCGATCTGGGAGGAGGCGGAGAGCGGCCGGGTGATCGGGACGTGGGGGGACGAGCTCGTCCTCGCCGGGGCGGACGCGGAGGAGATCGAGGCGGCGATCGAGCGGCTCGAGTCGAAATCGCCAGAGAGCGAGCCGCCGATCCCGGCATGGTCGCAATACGGCGACATTTACGGGGTGCTCTCGCCCGAGGAGCTCGCGGACATGTTGCCCGAGCAGCAGGGGGAGATCGCGGCGAGGATACGGGCCGCGATCGACCGGGTGGATCTGCACGTGGACACGTCGGAGGACGTGGCCATCGTGGCGGACGTGAATGGACCGAACCAGGCGGACGTGGCGGACCTGGCGAAATCGATGGGCACGGCGCTGACCCTCGCCCGCGCGGGGGCCGACGACGAGGGCGACGAGCGATTGCGGGAGCTGCTCGATTACGCGACGGTCAAGCCGCGGGACGGTCGATTCACGCTGGACGTGGCGCTGCCGCTGGAGGTGCTCAAAGAAATGGGGCCGTGCCGGAAGCGGGACGTGGCGCCGCCGTCACCCGCGCCATCGCCGTGACGGGAAGGGTGACCAGGAGGCGCACCGTCCGCCGTCGCGGAGGGTGATCTCCTGGCGCCGCGCGGCGGCCGTCCGGGGTTTGCCCTCGCATTCGTCGAGGACCACCACGAGGGCGGCCTCGATGACGTCGAGCGCGGCGTTGCTCGGCGCGAGCAGGTGGCCGCGGAGGAGGGCGGTCGTGGCCTCGGGGCCGAAGACGGAGCCGAGGGCGATCGCGGCTTGCTCGACGGCCGGGCTGTGGCCCTCGGGCGCTTCCTCGGCGTGATCTTCGAGGAGGGCTCGCTCGAAGAGATCAAAATGGTCCCGGGCCTCGGCCAGCATGCCGAGGAGCCGGAGGGCCGTGCCGCGGAGTCCGACTTCGGCGGAGGATCGAGCGGCCTCCACGAGGTCTTGCACGCGTGCGGCATTGCCGCGCCGCGCGAGGGCACCCGATACGCGGAGACGGACGTAGGGATCGGGATCCTCCGCGAGATATTCGAGCGCGGCGCGAAACGCGGGGCCGTCCTCGGCGACGGCGTCGAGCACGTCGAGGGCGAGGAAACGGGCCGCGGGATCCGGGAAACGGATTGCGGTGAGGAGCGCGGGGCGATCACGCGTATCGGGGTTTTTCGCGATGTCGAGGAGGATCGCGCGGGAAAGGGCGAGGTTTTCCGGCTCGGCGCCGCGCTCCTGCAGGTGGCGGAGCGCGACGAGGCGCTGGCGTTTGTAAAGGACGAGGCCGAGATCGACGCGTCCGTTTTCGTGGAGGCGCGCGTGGGCGAGCAGGTCGGTCGCGATCGCGGGGCCTTCCTCGTCCTCCTCCAGGAAGGCGAGCGCTCCGCGATAACGGGGGTACTCCGGCCTTTCGAGGGGATCGAGGAGGGCGTCGTTGTGGTCGAGGATGGCTTTTCGGACGGCCTCACGCAGCGCCGCGAGGCCGAAATGACGCATGAGGTCCCGGCGCGGCAGGACGAGGGCCGCGGCTGCTTCGGCGCGCGCTTCGTCGCCGAGGCGGTGGGCGAGCTCGGGGAAGCGGCGGATCTCCTCGAAGATCTCGGCATCCCGGGGATGAACACGCAAGTACGCCGCGAGCACGTCGAGCGCGTCCGGGTGCTCCTCGGCCAGATGCAACGCGAACGAGGCGTCCTCCTCCTCGGGGGATCTCTGCGCGACGTCGTCGATCCAGCGCGCGACGAGCCACGCTTCGAGCTCCTCGTCGCGGTGGTCCGCGCACGGGCCCATCGCGGCGAGCCACGCGCGGCGCGCCGCTGGGCTCACGCGTTCGAGGCGCGCGAGCAGCTCCGCCCGGCGCGCGCCACGAGAGGCGAAGGGGGCGAGCTCGATGAGGGGCGGGGTCGTGGGGAAAGGCCGGTCGCCTTCGCGCGCCGCGTGGGGCTCGCGTGCGCAGAGCTCGTCGAGCAGGCGCGCGAGGTTCTCGTCGGACAAACTGACGCCCGCCCGCGCGAGGGCGCGGAGCGCGTACACGCGATGCCAGAAGGGGGCGTCGTGATCGAGCGCGATCCGCGTCAGCGCGGCGGCGAGCGACGGCGGCGCGAGCAGAGCCAAGAGGCGCGCTGCGTGCGTGCCCGCGCGGCCCCGAAGGTCGAGCAGGGGGAGGAGTCGCTGCCCGACGTCGTCGCGAGAGGTCCAGCAAAGGGCGGAGACATCGAGCACAGGAGGCGCGTGTGGTCACCGGCGCGCCACGCCGGGAGCACCAAGGCCTGTGGCCGGGCTCGACGTTCGTGCGTATCACGCTGCGTGACGACGCGCCACGCGCGCGCCTCACGTGCGCAAGATTGCTGGCCACGCGTGTCGGTTCGTGAGGCGCGCAAAATCAACGTGCGTGAACCGTGCGACTTCAAGGGGTTCGCTTGACGCCCCACCTTCGCGCTGGGATCCTCCGCGCATGACCCGCCGCTTCAACACGGCTGGCCCGAACGATCCGGCGCGCCACCACACGGTCCCCGCGCTGTCCCGTGTCCCCGGCGTCCGGGAAATCATCGAGCAGGGCACTTACTTCATCCTTCACGCGCCCAGGCAGATGGGCAAAACGACCGCGCTGCTCGACCTCGCCGCCGTGCTGAACCGTGAAGGCAAGTACGTCGCAGCGGTGCTCTCGCTCGAGCCCGGCGCCGCGCTCACGAGCATCGACGCGGCCGAGCTCGCGATGCTCGACTCGTGGCGATACGATCTCGCCGCCTACCTGCCGGCCGACGTCTCGGTCCCTCGCTGGCCCGACGCGCCGCAAGGCAACCGCATCGGCGCGGCGCTCTCGGCCTTCTCCCAGGAGGCGCCGCGGCCGCTCGTCATCCTCCTCGACGGCCTCGATACCCTGTCGAGGGACGTGCGGACCTCGCTGGTCCGGCAGATCCGCGCGGGCAAACCCAGGCGCCCGCGCGCGTTCCCGTGGTCGATCGGCTTCGCTTCGCTGCGCGAGCCGCGCGAGCTCGACGTGGGCCAGGCGCCCTCGAGCACACGCGCCCCCGCGAGCTCGACCGGGCTTGACGCCGAGGTGCTCGCGCTCGCCGGCTTCACGCGCGCCGAGGTGGGGACCTTGCTCGCGGGCCTCGAAGAACGGACGGGGATCGAGCTCCTGCCCGGCGCGCTCGATCGCGTCCACGAGCTCACGCAGGGACACCCGTTCCTCGTGAACGCGCTCGCGCAGCGGATCAACGAGGCGTGCGAGGGTCGCAGAGGCCCGCTGACGGCCGTGGACATCGAGCGGGCGAAGGATCTCTTGCTCGATCGGCGCGGCGGCTTGCTCGACGAGATCGGCGATCGCATGCGCGACGGAAAGCTCCGGGCGGCGCTCGAGCAGATCCTCGCCGAGGCGACGCGCGAGCCGCCGGCGGAGGACGTGCGGCTCGCCCTCGATCTCGGGCTCGTCCGAAGGCAGGCCGACGGCACGGTGATCCTCGCGAACCCGATCTTCCACGCGCTCGTCGCGCGGATCTTGCCGGGCGCGGTGCGATCGGTGTTCCCGGTCGGACAGCCGGCGTGGGTCGGCCCCGATGGCCGGCTCGACGCGGACCGGCTGCTCGAGGCGTTCCTCGATTTCTGGCGCAGGCACGGCGACGCGCTCTTCTCCAGCGCGCCGTACGGCGAGCTCTCGCCGCTCGTGCTCACCGCGTTCTTGAACCGCGTCGTGAAGAGCGGCGGCCTCATCGAGCGGGTCTACGCCATCGGCCGCGGCCGCATGGACGTGTGCATCCGCCAGGGCGGGGCCGCGGTCGCGCTCGTGGTGAAGGTGCGTCGCGACAGGGATCCGGATCCGATCCCCGAGGGGCTCGCGCAGGTCGACGAGGCGCTCGCGCGGCTCGGGATCGAGGACGGCTGGCTCGTGGTGTTCGATCGGCGCAAGGGCATCTCGCCCGTCTCGCAGCGGCTCGGCGCCCTGAAAGAGAAGACGCCGGCCGGGCGCGAGGTCGTCCTCGTCCGCGCTTGATCCGAGCAGGCGTCGGCCGCTCGTTCAGGCGTTGAAGCGCAGGAAGTCGCCCAGGATCGCGGCGAACTCGTGTGGGCGATCGAGGAAGGGCGAGGGGCCGGCGTCGGGCATCTCCGCGACCACGACACGCGCCTCTGCCAGCCGCTCGAGCGAGCGCTGCGAGATGGAGCCGCGGCTGCCCGTGACGAAGAGCGCGGGCACGGACAAACGCGCGAGCCGGAGGGCGAGCGAGCCCTCGTCGGCGAGCGCCACGAGCTCGCGGCCCCAGGCGTGCAGCAGGCGTGCGTCGCAGGGGACGCGGCCCGGATCCTCGGCCGCCGTCGTGGCCCGCGAGGCGCGCCTCACCGCGTCGCGCAGCGCGCCGATGCCTGGTCCGCCGAGCTCGGTGAGGGTCAGCTCCGCGGCGGGGCGGAGGGACGCGCAGTCGTCGACGGTCTTGGGGCCGTCGACGTCCACGACGGCGCGCACGAGGCTCGGGTGTCGCTCCGCGACGAGCATGGCGAGCGTGCCGCCGAGGCCGTATCCGACGAGCGCCACGCGTTCGCCGAAGCGGCCGCCGAGCCAGCGGGCGAAGTGATCCGCGAACGCCGTGAGCGGCGCGGGCCTCGGGGCCGGGATGCTCCGTCCGTGGCCGGGCAGATCGGGCACGACGTGCCGGTGCGCGGCGAGGCGCGGGTGCAGCGCGACGGCCTCGAACACGAGCCCGTGCCCGGCGAGCCCGTGCAGGTACACGAGCGGGGTTTTGCGCGCGGAGGCGTGATAGTCCCGAACGAACATCCCCGCGTCCACCCCGTGCGCCACATCGACCGACAGCATCCGTCCCCCTCCTCGACTCCGGCTCGTTCGCGCTTTCTCAATGGATGCGCGAGGTCGCCGCTCGGGCGCGCTCGCGCCTCCCGAAAACCAAGGGAAAGTCCGGGCGGAGCGTGACGTGCGGGGCGTCCTCTCGGGGCCCGCGTGGAAGTTTGTCTAGGAAAACCAGTCCCGTCGCGACATTGGGTACCGTGCCTACATGCCGCGAAGACGCGAGCCAGATCCGTTCGCCCTCCAGGTTGGGACCCGCATCAGGCAGCTCCGCGAGGAGCAGAAGCTCACGATGGAGAAGCTCGCCTTCGAGAGCGAGCTCGGCTCGAAGGGGCACCTGTCGAACGTGGAGCGAGGGCTCGCGAGGCCCACGATCCACACGCTGAAGGTCCTCGCGGATCGGCTGGAGGTGGATGTCCTCGACCTCCTCACGTTCCCCGAGCGAGGTGACCGTCAGAAGCTCGTGGACCTGACGCGCCACCTCAAGCGCGGGACGATCCGCAAGCTCTTGAAGGACCTGCTCGAGGTCCTGGGGCCGCGCGAGCCTGCGAAGGAGCCCGCGCCCGCGCCCGCGCCGAAGAAGGCGCAGAAGCGAAGGAGCGCGCCCGCGAAGCCGAAGAAAAAGAAGCGATCGTCGTAGGTACGCGATTCGTTGCTGCTCCAACGGATTGGTTCGCCCGCGGACGATCCTGCAGCCTCGGCTTCCGTCAAGCGACGGGCGATCGTGTCGTCCGGGTGCGAAGCATCGTATCCACTTCCATCCACGCGCGCCCCTCGGGTGCGTAAGGCGCTACCGAGGCTTGGAAGATCTGCGTCCGATCTTCGGGCTTTGCTTGCGTCATCGCGCGCTGCGTCGTTACGCTCGACCTCATCATGCGCTGGAAGAGAGGGACGATGGGGAAGGGCATCCGGCTGCGGAAGTTCGAGCTCAAGAAGACGCTTTTCCTGCTGCCGAACCTGATCACGCTCACCAGCGTGTTCTGCGGCTTCGACAGCATCCGCACCTCGGCCACGGCGCAAGGCGAGGCGGACTTCTACCGCGCCGCGTTGCTCATCGTCTTCGCGATGTTCTTCGACACGCTCGACGGTCGCGTCGCGCGGGCGACGAAGACGCAGAGCGCGTTCGGGCTGCAGATCGACTCGCTCGCCGACGTGATCTCGTTCGGCGTGGCGCCGTCGCTCCTGCTCTACCAGTGGACGCTGCACCGGCTCGGCACGCTGGGCCTCGTCGCGTCGTTCCTGTTCACGGCGTGCGGGGCGATCCGCCTGGCGCGGTTCAACGTGCTCGCCACGGGCGACGACGGCAAACCCTCGAAGCCTTCGAAGTACATCGTGGGCCTGCCGATCCCGGGCGCCGCGGGCATCCTCGTCTCGCTCGTCGTGGCGAGCCACGCCGCGGGCGGGATGCTCGGCCGCGCCGAGTACACCGTGATGATGCTCGTCGTGACGATCGGCCTCTCGATGCTGATGGTCTCGACGATCCGGTTCCGCTCCTTCAAGGACGTGAAGTTCAACGCGCAGACGGCCCTGCTCGCCGCGTTCGTGGTGGGCTCGTCCGTCGTCGTCTCGTTGCAGATGCAGCCGGCGTTCGTCCTGGTGTGGCTGCTCGGCTGTTACGTCTCCATGGGGATCCTGGAGACCTTGTGGCACCTGCCCCGCCGCCTCCGCGCGAGCCTCATCGCCAGCGACTCGAGCGAGCCGCCGCCCGCGGCCTCGGCCTGAACCCGGCCTTCCTGGAACGGCTTTGACTTTGCGGCAGGGCCGAACCATGTAGACTGCGCGCCGTCCATGAAGAATCGCGTATTTTTCCCGCAGGTCGCGCTCGACGAGTGGCTGGGTGAGGACAGGGTCGACCTCAGGAACGACGAGCTGACGATCAAGAGCGAGGGGCGAAAATACCGCATCATCGAGGCGATCCGCGTCCTCAGCGAGGTCAGCGGGTCGCCCGACAGCCACGAGCTGCTCGGCAAGGTGAAGTCGAAGGCCTTCCTCGCCGAGCTCGGGGCGGAGATCCTGGAGACCTCGATGATCCTCGGAGACAACGCCTACGACGTCGTGCCGGGATTCGTGGGCGCGCCGATCGGGACGTTCGCCGATCATCAGCGCGGAGGTCCTCCGTCGCAGGGCAGGAACCTGACGACGGACGAGGATCTCCTCGCGGCGTTCCTCGCCACGAAGCTCTGACGGATTCCATCCATCTCCGAGCGCATCGGCCTGCCGCCGTACCCAAGACGCGCTACCTTCTCCCGCCATGACGCGCGCTCTCTCCACGGGCACGTTTCTCGTGGCCGTGCTGCTCTACGGGGTAGCGAGCGCCCTCTTTTTCCTGGATGTCGCCCGCAAGGAGACGCGACTCACCCTGTCGCGAGGGGGCTCGGTGCCTCCGCCTCGGCGCACCTGGATGGCCGTGACGAGCCTCGGCGTGGCCGCGGCGTTCCACCTCGCCTACGTCACGTTCGCCAGCCTCGTCGTGCACGTGTGCCCCGTCAACTCGGTGCATTTCTCGCTCTCCATGGCGTCCATCCTGGCGATCGCGGTGTACCTGCCGGCGCGGCGCCGCTTCCACATCGACGCGATCGGCGTCTTGCTCGCGCCGCTCGGGCTCGTCTTCGTGCTCGGCACGTTTTTCCTCGGGGAGCCGGGGCCCGCGCACTCGCTCGGCCCAGTATTTCTCGCGCTGCACGTGCTCGCGAACCTCGCGGGCACGGCGCTGTTCCTGCTCGCGGGCGGCGCGGCGATGCTCTACCTCGTCCAGGAGAAGCGCCTGAAAAAGAAGCACACGGACCGCCTGCGCATCGGCAACCTGCCGCCGCTCGAGGTCCTCGATCAAGCCGTGCACCGCTTCCTCGTCGCCGGCTTTCCGCTGCTCACGCTCGGCGTGCTCACGGGCACGATCTGGGCGAAGAGCCTGGAGAACGGCTCCGTGGACGAGGTCCTGCGGGCCATCCTGGGGTACGCGACGTGGTTCGTGATCGCGGCCGTGTTGCTCATGCGGGCCGCCGCGGGCTGGCGCGGGCGGAAGGCGGCGTACGGGACGATCGCGGGGTTCTGCTGCGTGGCCGCGGTGCTCGTGGTCTACCTCGTGCGGCCCGTGGTGGAGCTCGGCCCTCCGAGGATCGGAGGCTAGGGCGCGCGTGATCGTCGTCGTTGGCCTCTCCCACAAGACTGCGCCGATCGCGGTGCGCGAGCGGCTCGCGGTGCAGCGCGACGCGCTGCCCGCCCTCTACGAGCGGCTCCTCTCGGACGGATCGATCGGCGAGGCCGTGGTGCTCTCGACGTGCAACCGCGTCGAGGTGTACGCCGCGCCGTCACGCGGAGGTGCCCTCGAAGCGACGAGCCGCGCGGTGATCGCCGCGCTGACGTCGATCGGAGGAGACGCGGTCGCGACGCACCTCGCGCGCAAGGAGGGCGGCGACGCGGTGCGGCACCTCTTCCGCGTGGCGTCGTCGCTCGACTCGCTGGTCGTGGGCGAGCCGCAGATCCTCGGGCAGCTCAAGGACGCGATCGAGCTCGCGCGGGAGGTCAAGGCGCTCGGGCAGACGCTCGGCAAGGCGATGCTCAGGGCCGTCCGGGTGGGCAAACGCGCGCGGAGCGAGACGGCGATCGGCGAAGGGCAGGTGTCGGTCTCGAGCGTGGCCGTGGATCTCGCGCAGGAGATCTTCGGGGATCTCACGGGGCGCAAGGCCGCGCTCGTGGGCGCGGGCGAGATGGCCGAGGCCGCGGCGAAGCTGCTCGCGAAGGCGGGCGCGAAGATCGTCGTGCTGAACCGGAGCCCGGCGCGCGCGAAGGCGCTCGCGGACGACGTGTGCGGCGAGCCGCGCGGGATGGCGGAGCTCGAGCGGACGCTCGGCGAAGTGGACATCGCCATCGCCTCGACGTCGAGCCCGACGCCGGTGATCACGGTTGAGCTCGTCAAGCGCGTGCGGAAGGTGCGGCGCGGCAAGAGTTTGTTCTTGATCGACATCGCGGTGCCGCGCGACGTGGAGCCCACCGTGAACGACCTCGACGGGGTCTACCTCTACGACGTCGACGACCTCTCGCAGATCGTGGCGCAGTCGCTCGAAGGTCGGGCCGCGGAGGCGACGCGGGCCGAGGAGATCGTCGAGGAAGAGGCGCGCGCCTTCGAGCACTGGACGCTCGAGCGAGAGCTCACGCCGACGATCGTGGGGCTCTTCCACCGGACACGCGCGGTGCTGCTCGCCGAGCTCGAGCGGAGCTTTGCCGGGCGCCTCAAGCACCTCGGCGCGTCGGAGAAGGAGGCGCTGCTCGTCATGGTCGACGCCGCGACGAACAAGCTCCTTCACGCGCCGGTGACGCGCCTCAAGGAGCTCGCGGGCGACGCGCGCGCCGAGGGGTACGTCGAGGCGGTGCACGACCTCTTCGACCTGTCGGCGATCACCCTCGCGGGCGGCGACGGCAGCACGATCGACGGAGCGATCTCGCTCCCGACCGCGGGGACGAACGGCAAGGCGCAGAGCCCGCCGATCCCACGAACGCCCGCCGCGGCGCAGGCCGCCGCATCAACTGCGGCTCCCTCGCCGCGCGCAAAGGATCTCGGATGACCCGCCTGATACTCGCCACCCGACGCTCCGCCCTCGCCCTCGCGCAGTCCCGCGCCTTCGCGCGCGCCCTCGTCGCCCTCTCGCCCGGCCTCGAGGTCGGCGAGCTCGAGGTCGTGACGTCGGGCGACAAGATCACCGATCGGCCGCTGCAGGACGTGGGCGGCAAGGGGCTCTTCGTGAAGGAGCTCGAAGAGGCGCTGCTCGACGGTCGCGCTCACTTCGCAGTGCACTCGTACAAGGACGTGCCGGCCGAGATCCCCGACGGGCTCGTGATCGCGTGTGTGCCGCGGCGCGAGGATCCACGTGACGTGCTCATCACGCAGGCGGGCGCGACGCTCGCGACGCTGCCCGCGGGCGCGCGCGTGGGGACGTCGAGCCTGCGGCGCGCCGCGGCGATCGGGCTCGCGCGGCCCGATCTTCGGATCGTGCCGCTGCGCGGGAACGTGGACACACGGCTGCGCAAGCTCGACGAGGGGCAGGTGGAGGCGATCGTGCTCGCGCTCGCGGGCCTCAGGCGCCTCGACCTCGAGCGTCGCGCGACCGAGGTGCTCGATCCTTCCGTGATGCTGCCGGCGATCGGGCAGGGCGCGCTCGGGATCGAGTGCCGCGCCGCGGACGAGGAGACGCAACGAGCGCTCGCGCCGATCGACGATCCCGAGACGTCGACACGCGTGGCGGCCGAGCGTGGCGTGATGGTCGCGCTCGGGGCCGACTGTCGCACGCCGGTGGCGGCGCACGCGGTGCGCACGGACGAGGGGCTCTGGCTCCGGGCCATGATCGCCGAGGCGGACGGCGCGCGTCCGCGGATGGGCGAGCGTCGCGTCGCGTGGCCGGGTTCGTCCGCGGAGGCGACGCGTGTCGGCCTGGATCTCGGGCAGGAGTTGCTCCGCGCCTGAGAGGATCCTGCCGCCGATGCTGGGATACGTCGCGATCGTCCTGCACGCGCACCTGCCCTGGGTGCGCCATCCGGAGCACGCGCGGCCGCTCGAGGAGCGGTGGCTCCACGAGGCGCTCTGGGAGTCGTACCTGCCGCTCGTCGACGTGCTCGCGCGCCTCGAAGCGGACGGGATCGCGGCGCGGATCACGGTGTCGATCTCGCCGACGCTCGCGGCGATGCTCGCCGATCCGCTGCTTCGAAAGCGCTTCGTCCTGCACATGGACCGGCTCGAGCGGCTCGCGGCGCAGGAGGAGCGACGCACCCGCTCGGACGCGGCGCTCCGCCCGATCGTGGCGTTTTACCGCGCGCGGATCGAGGCCACGCGCGCGACGTGGGAGCGCATCTCCGGCGACGTGCTCGGCGCGCTCGTGGGCCACGAGGATCGAGGATCGATCGAGCTCTCGACGACGAGCGTGACGCACGCGTACCTGCCCGCGCTGACGCGCTCGTCCGCGCGCGCGCAGGTGAAACTCGGCCTGCGCGCGTTCGAGGCGCTCGTGGGGCGAAGGCCACGCGGGTTGTGGCTCCCCGAGTGTGGTTTTGATCCTTCCCTCTTGCCCGAGCTCGCGGCGGCGGGCGTGGGGTACACCGTGCTCGACGCGCACGGCCTCGAGCTCGCGTTGCCGAGGCCCCCGCGCGGCGTGCTCGCGCCGATCCTCTCGCCCTCGGGCGTCGCGTTTTTCGGCCGGGATCCGCGGGCTTCGCGGGAGGTCTGGTCGCGCGAGGCCGGATATCCGGGCCACCCGGACTACCGCGATTTTTATCGCGACATCGGCTTCGACCTGCCGGAAGCCGCGCTCGCGGGGGAGATCGGGCCCGGCGGCGCGCGCCTCATGACGGGGCTCAAGTACCACCGCATCACCGGCCCCGGGCCGCACAAGGAGCTCTGGGATCCGGCCGCGGCCGAGGCGCGCGCCCGCGCGGACGCCGAGCGCTTCGTGGCCGAGCGGGTGGGCGCGATCCGCGCAGGGCAGGGCCGCGGGCCGAGGCCCGTCGTGGTGGCGCCGTACGACGCCGAGCTCTTCGGTCACTGGTGGTTCGAAGGGCCGCTCTTCCTCGAACACGCGCTGCGCGCGCTGCATCGCGCCGAGCTCGCAGGCGAGATCGCGCCCGTCACGCTGGGCGCGTACCTCGCGGCCGAGCCGGATCTCGCGGTCGCCGAGCCCTCGGCCTCGTCGTGGGGTGAAGGTGGCTTCGGCGAGGCGTGGCTCGGACGTGCGCTCGAGCCCGACAGGACGGACGGCATGTCACCCGCGCACCTCGTGCGGCACGTGCGCCACGCGGAGCACGCGGTGCAGGGGCTCGTGCGGGCGAGGCGCGGCGCCGACGGCGTCGCGGGGCGCGCGCTCGATCAGGCGATCCGCGAGCTCGTGCTCCTGGAGGCGAGCGACTGGGGCTTCATGATCCGGCGTGGCGAGATGGCGGCGTATGCGGCGGCGCGGGTCCGCGCGCACGCGAGCCGCGTCGATCGGCTCTGCCGGCTCGCGGGGCGCGGCTGGATCGGCGAGGCCGAGGCGCGGTGGATCGAGGCGACGTGCGAGAGGACGCCGTTCCTCGCCGAGCTCGAAGGGGAACACCTGCGCGACGCGTTCGACGCGTGACGCGAGCATCTTCGCCCTTGTCGATCCGCCCCAGGATCACGGATGCTCTCCTTCGCGATGCGCGCTCGTTCGATCTGGCTCCGCCTCGGGGTTTGTCTGCCGTCGTTCTTCGCGCTCGCGTCGATCGCCTGCAGCAGTGATCTCTTCCACTCGACCGAGTGGGACACGCTTTGCGACAGGAAGCCGAGCGCGAAAGGCTGCGCCGGGCAGGGCGGCGCAGGTGGTGCGGGCGGCGCGGGTGGCATCGGCGGGGCCGGCGGCATGGGCGGCGCAGGTGGCATGGGCGGCGCAGGTGGCATGGGTGGCATCGGCGGCACGGGTGGCATCGGCGGGGCCGGCGGCATGGGCGGCGACGGCGGCATGGGCGGCGCCGGAGGCGGTGGGACGACGTGTATCCCGTGCGCCAACGTGGCCAGCGCGAGCGTCGCCAAGCCCGAGAGCGGCTCGGTGTGCCCGAGCTCGGTGGACGTCTACGACTTGCTCTCCAAGTGCAGATGCATGGCGAACCCGTGCCTCCCGAGCTGCTCGCTCACGCCCGCGTGTGGCGGCACCTCGACGGACACCGCTGCGTGTGACGCGTGTGTCGAGACCTCGTGTGGCGTCGAGGTCCTCTCCTGCCTCGCGCGAACGACGCCTTAGAGCCGCGCGAGTTGACAGCGATCGCCGCGCGCGGACACGATCGCGTCATGCTTCGCTTCGATCACCTCCTCGGGCTCGGTCTCGCAAGCCTTCTGTTCGTCGCTGCGTGCGGGGAAGGGGCGAGCGGCACGACGTCCTCTTCGTCGTCGGGCGGCGGCTCGGGCGCTGCGTGCACGAGCGACGCGCAGTGCAGCACGACCGACCCTTGCAAGACCGCCCGGTGCGCCGAGGGCGCCTGCGTCGAGTCCCAGGCGCCGGCGGGGACACTCGTCCTCGCGGGCCTCGTCCCCGGCGACTGCAAGCGCAAGCAGTGCACGGCCGAAGGCACGGTCGAGGAGGTCGTCGACGACACGGACAAACCCGACGACTACAACCCTTGCACCCTCGACACGTGTTCGGGCAGCGTGCCGAACCACGCGACGGATGCCGCGATGGAAGGCGCGCAGTGCGCACCCGGCAACCAGCTCACGTGCTCCGGCGGTCTCTGCGTCGGATGCAACAATGCGGAGCAATGTCCGACGGGCGGCCTCTGCCACGTGCCGGTGTGCAACGCCATGGGCATGACGAACGCGTGTGGCCTCGAGATCGCCGTCGGCAAGGAGGTCTCCAACGTCGACATGGGCGACTGCCTGCGCGCCGTCTGCGACATGAAAGGCCTCGTCGTCCCGGCGCCCGCGCCCGGCGAGACGCCCGCGCCCGACGACAACGACTGCGACATCGAGTCGTGTGGCGAGAGCGGCGCGATCGTCCACACGCCCGTGCCCGACGGCATGGCGTGCGGCGGATCCACCACGTGCAGACCGAGCGCATGTGCGGCGGGCGCGTGCGTGGTGCAGATGCCCTTCCCGGGGACCGACGTCGCTTCGGAGACGCCGGGCGACTGTCGCACGACGTTCTGCGACGGCATGGGAGGCACGATGGATCAAGTCGACGACACGGACGTGCCTGCCGACCCGACGCCGAGCGACTGCACGGTCCCCGTGTGCTCGGGCGGCGTGCCGTCGACCGCGCCCGCTGCGATGGGCACAGTCTGCACCGGCGGTGTGCTCAACACGTGTGACGGGAACGGCAACTGCACCTGAACGACGCCGACGCGTCGTGATCAGAACGTGACGCGCAGCCCTGCGGACGTGGGGCTCACGAGCAGGCGCACGCTCGTCTGCGGCGCGGCGGGCGTGGTCGTGGACGGCGCTGCGGGCGAGGTCTCGTCCGCCTTCACGGGCACGCGTTTGCTGCCGATGACCCACAGCGGAATGCCCACGCCGAGGGCCACGATGCCCGTGATCATCACGCCGTAGCCCACGGCTTGCTGGGTCTCGTCGGCGCGCGTCTCGCAGATCGTGGGGCCGAACTGCGATTCGCAGTAGATCGGGATCTGGTTGGCCGCGGTGCTCGCGACCGCCGAGCCGGCGAGCACACCGACGACGCCCGCGGTCGTGAGCAGGATGCCGCTGATCATCATCGGCGTGCTCTTGCGCTCGTAACGCGGCGGCGGAGGCTGCGGTTCACCGTAGTACGGGCCGTAGTACGGATATCCGTACGGGTAACCTTGCTGCGGGCCGAAGCCTCCTGGCGGAGGCGGGCCGTACTCGCCGCCTTGCGGAGGCGGGCCGTAACCTGGCGGAGGCGGGCCATACCCCTGCGGAGGCGCATACCCTTGCGGATAGCCGTATCCCGTGGGCGGCGGAGGCGCGGGCGGAGGCGCCTCCGGCGCGGCGCCTGCGGGCGCGGTCGGCGCGGGCGGAGGTGCGTCGAGCGGAGGCGCGGCGGGCTGCGGCGCGGGGGCTTGCGCCTGGGCTCCGGCCGGCGGAGGCGGCGGAGGCGGCGCCGCTTGCGCGTGCGCGTCGTGCGCGAGCGAGAGCAGGGAGAGACCCAGCGCGGAGGCGGCGACGCACGCGAGGGAAGCGCGCGCTCGACGAGCGGCGGGCATCGCGCGAAGAGGCTCCGGATCCGGCAACGTGGGCATCGAAAACTGTCCTTTCGGCGGGGGCGCTGGGCGAGCGCCCCGCGGGCTGCGCTCGCTTCTACGATAACGGAAAACGAGATGCATGTGGCGCGTCAAGCATCCTGGGCCACGGGCCTCGATCACTCGTAGGCATCCTCCGAGGCGCGGGGCTTCGGCTTCGGCGCTGCGGGCTTGGTCGCGCCGGTTTTGGGCGCGGCTTGGGCCTTCGCCGTGGGGGCGGACGTCGGGCTCGTGGTGGGCGCCTCTCGCGGCGCGGGTGGCTCTTCCGCGATCACCGTCGCGCTCGCCTTCGTGGCGCTGTCGCTCGTGGCGGGCTTCGGCGCCTCCGGCTGCGCGGGCGCTTCGGCGGGGACGATCGGCAGCGACGCGGGCTGCGTCTCCGGTTTGTCCGCGGGCCTCGGCGCGGGCTTCTCTTGCGGTGTCGCGGCGGGTTTGTCCGACTGGACCGCCTGTGACGAGCTGCGCTGCCCGAGCAGGTAGACGATCACGAACGCTGCGGCGACGAGGCCGAACAGCACGAGCACCGCGTGCTCCTTCTTTGGCCCCTTCTTCGCGGGCTCGATCGCCTTGCTCGGGCTCTCCTCGTGCTCCTTCGCTGGCTTCGCCGCGGCGACGCGCGTGCTTGCCTTCGTGCTCTTCTCTGCCTTGCGCTCCGCCTTGTTCGTCTCGGGCGCAGCGTGCTTGCTCGTCTCGGCGCTCGACGGTTGTTTTGTCGAGACCTTCGTGTCCTGGCGTGCCGTGGAGGGTGCAGCTACGCTCGAGGCGTCACGGGCCTCTGCCGGGCTGGCCGTCTGGGTCGGCTTGGAGGTGGACGTGGAGGCCGAGGGGGAACGCGCGGCGCGCGCGCGGTGCTCCTTGCGCTGGGCACGGGAAAGCTTTTTGCTCACGATCCGACGCTAACCGAAGCGGGTTCGATCAGGCAAAACCTCGGATCCAGGGCAGGAAAAGCAACCTGGGCGGCAAGTCCGTTCTCGGACGGCTTGACATGGCTCCTTCGCCGGGTATCCTCCGCGTCCCCCGATTCCGGGTAGACGAACCACCATGCCGACCATCAGCCAGCTCATCCGAAACGGCCGCGAAGCCGCTCGTTACAAGACGGCCTCTCCGGCGCTCAAGTCCTGCCCGCAGCGGCGTGGCGTGTGCGTCCGCGTGTACACCACGACGCCGAAGAAGCCGAACTCGGCCCTCCGCAAGGTGTGTCGCGTGCGCCTCACCAACCAGATGGAGGTCACGAGCTACATCCCGGGCGAGGGGCACAACCTGCAGGAGCACTCGGTCGTGCTCATCCGCGGGGGTCGCGTGAAGGATCTGCCGGGCGTTCGTTACCACGTCGTGCGTGGCACGCTGGACGCCTCGGGCGCCGCGGGGCCGAGCTCGACCAACAAGGCGACCCGCAACCGCAAGCGCTCGAAGTACGGCGTGAAGCGCCCGAAGAGCTGAGCGAGAGCTCGCTCTCGAGAGCCCCCGACCACAGTCCGCCATAAGGAAGCACCATGCCTCGTCGACGTGAAGTTCCGAAGCGCAGAATCATTCCGGACCCGAAGTTCAAGGACAAGCTCGTCGCCAAGTTCACGAACTCGCTCATGCTGAGCGGGAAGAAGGCGACGGCGGAGAGCATCCTCTACGGGGCGTTCGACGTCATCCGCGATCGCTTCAAGGAGGAGCCCATCGAGGTCTTCCGGAAGGCGCTCGACAACGTCAAGCCGAAGCTCGAGGTGAAGAGCCGGCGTGTCGGCGGCGCGACGTACCAGGTCCCGGTCGAGGTTCGGCCGGAGCGTCGCGTGGCGCTGGCGATGCGGTGGCTCGTGACGTACTCGCGTTCACGCGGCGAGAAGACGATGCGCGAGCGCCTCGCGGCGGAGCTCATCGACGCGGCGCAGAACCGCGGCAACGCCGTGAAGAAGAAGGACGACACGCACAAGATGGCGGAGGCGAACAAGGCCTTCGCGCACTACCGCTGGTGATCGTTCGGACCTGAAGCGGTCGGACACGGCAGGAGACACGTCGAGCGAGATGGCGAAGGCGACATAAGGATCGGGTTACGTGCTCGAACATGGCGGTGCGACGCGCGCCGCCAACGAACGTACCCCGACACCCTCTCCAGGTTCTCGAAGCACGCCAAACGGAGGCGGGCAGGGCTGGAGAGGGTGTCGTGCGTTCGGGGTTCGAAGCGACGAACGGCGCAGGCGACGACGACACAGACGAAACCGAGCAACCGAGACCGACGCCCCGACATCAGCAGAGACAAACCGACCGCAGGAGGAAGCAGTGGCCCGCGAATACAGCCTGGAGCGCACGAGAAACATCGGGATCATGGCCCACATCGACGCGGGCAAGACCACGGTGACCGAGCGCATCCTCTATTACACGGGCGTCAGCTACAAGCTGGGCGAGGTCCACGAGGGCGCTGCGACCATGGACTGGATGGTCCAGGAGCAGGAGCGCGGGATCACGATCACGGCTGCTGCGACGAACTGCTTCTGGGAGCCGAAGGAAGGTCCGAACGCCGGCATCCGGCACCGCATCAACATCATCGACACGCCCGGGCACGTGGACTTCACGATCGAGGTCGAGCGCAGCCTGCGTGTGCTCGACGGCGCGGTCGCGGTGTTCGATGGCGGCAACGGCGTGGAGCCGCAGAGCGAGACGGTCTGGCGTCAGGCGGACAAGTACCGGGTCCCGCGGATCGCGTTCATCAACAAGATGGACAAGATCGGCGCGGACTTCGACATGTGCGTCGACTCGATGAAGGACCGTCTCGGCGCGAACGCGGTGGCGATCCACTACCCGCTCGGCGCGGAGGACAAGTTTCGTGGCGTCATCGACCTCGTGACGATGCGCGCGGCGGTCTTCGACGACGAGACGAAGGGCGCCGAGTACCGGTGGGAAGCCGTCCCCGCGGATCTCGAGGACAAGTGCCGGGAGCTGCGTGAGCGCCTCGTCGAGGCGTGTGCGGACGCGAGCGACGTGGTGATGGAGAAGTTCATCGCCGGCGACCTCGCGTCGATCACCCATGAAGAGATCTACGCGGCGATTCGCGCGGGCACGCTCGGCTTCAAGCTCGTGCCGGTGCTCTGCGGCTCGGCGTTCAAGAACAAGGGCATCCAGCTCTTGCTCGACGCGGTGATCCAGTTCCTGCCGTCGCCGGTGGACATCCCGCCGGTGCAGGGCACGGATCCGGACAAGAAGGACAAGGTGGTGACGCGCAAGGCGGCGGACAACGAGCCGTTCGCCGCGCTGGCGTTCAAGGTGATGAACGATCCCTTCGGCCACCTCACGTACTTCCGCATCTACTCGGGCACGGTCGAGAGCGGCTCGAGCGTCTTGAACTCGGTGCGTGGCAAGCGCGAGCGCTTCGGTCGCATCTTGCGCATGCACGCGAACAAGCGTGAAGAGGTCAAGACCTGCTACGCCGGCAACATCTACGCGGCGGTGGGTCTGCGCGACACGCGCACGGGCGACACGCTCTGCGACGAGAAGCACCCCGTGGTCCTCGAGCGGATGGAGTTCCCGGACCCGGTCATCTCGATCGCGATCGAGCCGAAGACCAAGGCGGATCTCGACAAGCTCGGCGTGTCGCTCCAGAAGCTCATGTTCGAGGACCCGTCTTTCCGGACGTACACGAACGAGGAGACGGGGCAGACGATCATCGCCGGCATGGGCGAGCTGCACCTCGAGATCATCGTCGACCGCCTGAAGCGTGAGTTCAAGGTCGACGCCAACGTCGGCAAGCCCGAGGTCGCCTATCGCGAGACGGTGACGCGCAAGGTCACCGACGTCGAGGGCCGGTTCGTCCGGCAGACCGGCGGGCACGGTCAATATGGTCACGTCGTGATCGATCTCGGCCCTGCGCCGCGCGGCGCTGGGTTCGTCTTCGTCAACGACATCACTGGCGGCATCATCCCCAAGGAGTTCATCCCCTCCGTGGAGAAGGGGATTCGAGACGCGCTCGGGCGCGGGGTGCTCGCTGGTTATCCGGTGGTGGACGTCGAGGTGCGGCTGCACTTCGGCAGCTATCACGAGGTCGACTCGTCGGGCCCTGCCTTCGAGGTGGCTGGCTCGATTGCGTTCCAGGAGGCGGCCAAGCGCGCGGGCCTCGTGCTCCTGGAGCCGGTCATGTCGGTCGAGGTGGTTTGCCCGGAGCAATACCTCGGCGACGTCATCGGCGACCTGAACAGCCGTCGCGGGCGGATCCTGGACATGGGGCAGCGGGGAAATGCGCGCGTCGTGCGCGCGGAAGTTCCGCTCGCCTCCATGTTCGGCTACGCGACAGACGTGCGTTCGAAGACGCAGGGCCGCGCGACGCACACGATGCAGATTTCGAATTACGCACCAGTTCCGGTCGCGATCCAGGAAGAGATCGTCGCCAAGCAGCGAGGTTAGGCAATGGCCAAGGAGAAATTCACTCGAACGAAGCCCCACGTGAACGTCGGCACGATCGGTCACATCGATCACGGCAAGACGACGCTCACGGCGGCCATCGTCAAGGTCCAGTCCAAGCAGAAGCTTGCGAAAGAGATCAAGTACGCCGACATCGCCAAGGGCGGCACCGTTCGCGACGAGACGAAGACGGTCACGATCGCGGCTGCGCACGTGGAGTACGAGTCGAAGAACCGCCACTACGCGCACGTCGACTGCCCCGGCCACGCCGACTACATCAAGAACATGATCACGGGCGCCGCGCAGATGGACGGCGCGATCCTCGTGGTCAGCGCGCTCGACAGCGTCATGCCGCAGACCCGCGAGCACGTGCTGCTCGCCCG